>JAAERS010000365.1 GCA_024230095.1 Gammaproteobacteria bacterium
GCACCCCAGCCACCCGAGATAAATACGATGTCGTATTGGTCAATATCTACCTCGGCGATAGGAATGGAGTTTTTCACCTTGGCCTGGGCAACCGGATCATTAAGATAGCGGTCGTCCTCAGGTGTTTTGACCATGAAATAAAAGCTGGACGGATCAATGGGAAGCTCACCACCCTGGATACTGGCTATGTCTACCTCCATGCCGCCGTCCAGAAAGGTGTAGTAGGGGTGTGTCATCTCCGAACCAAAAACACCGGTGGCCTTGCCCTCGGTTTCCCCGGGTGCTGCCAGCACTGAATGACTGGTAGTGATGACCAGCGCCCGTTTGCCGGGCAAGTCGACAGAAGGGCCGCTGTACTCTGGATGTAGACCGTTTTTGTGCAAAATGGTGGGCAGGGCCAATAGCAATACACCAACAAGGGCGATTAATACTGCAAAGGCAGTAAGCAACTTTTTCATCACTAATCCTCTTTTTTCATGAATGAACATTATTTGTCCGGTAAAAGACATAAAACGGCAGTAACACCAGGAGGGTTAGCAGCAATACCAACACCGGTGTGCGCGCACCAGCGTGCAGGGTGTTGATAGTCAACTGCCTGAGATTATCGA
>JAAERS010000366.1 GCA_024230095.1 Gammaproteobacteria bacterium
CCCCATACCGTCATTGCTACTAACACGAATTATGAGCCACCAAACAAACCTTTTTGATTGCCCACTCTAAGCATCTAGCAACGCGGCATGGCCGTTTAAAATAACATGGCTAAAATTAAACAGATACAGGCTCAACACTACCGCTATAAGAACATAAGTGGATAGGGTGCGAGCCTGCTTTTAACAGCGTATGAGCAAACGCAACTGCGGTTGCAGCCTGACTGGTTAGTGGTCGCAGCTGGATCCGTGTATATGCCCATGAGCCAACTCATCTTCTGTGGCCTCACGTACTTCCATGATTTCCACATCAAAATTCAAGGTTTCACCGGCCAGGTCATGGTTGCCATCAACCGTTACCTGGTCACCTTCCACCGCTGTTACGGTAACCACATGCTGCTGACCGGAATTACCTTCGGCATGAAATTGCATGCCCACTTCTAGGGTATCAATACCCGAGAACATTTCCCTTGGCACCTGCTGTACCATTTCGTCCATATATTCACCGTAAC
>JAAERS010000367.1 GCA_024230095.1 Gammaproteobacteria bacterium
GGCGGGACTCCCCTTTTGGGGCATTTGCTGGTGGTCTATCAATAGTGCCTGGGACGACATGCAGCAGCAGACCAGGTTGCAGATGGAATCCGTGCGAGAGATTAAAAAGGACCAACTGGGCGAGTACTTCAGCGCCACCCAGCATAATCTAGAAAGTTTGTCGGCCAGTGCCGCGATGCTACAGCAACAAATTCAATCTCAAGAGTCTACCCAAGCAAAAGCAGCCTTAACTCGCCAACTTGACCAGTATGATTACTCTGATTTTTTGCTTGTTAGCCCCCAAGGACAGATAATCTATAGTGTCAAAGGGCTAACTACAACAGCATCCAATGTGGCTACAGCGCCCTTGGCTGACACGGGGTTAGGTCAAGCCTTTAGCCAAGCCTTGGCAACTCAAAAGCTGGCCTTTGCGGATTTTTCCCTTTACAGGCCAAACGCAGTCGCTTCGATTAATGAAAGCCCCATGAGCTTTCTTGCCCAACCCATGTTCAATGACCAAGGCCAAGTCAACATGGTAAGTATTTTACAACTGCCCATTGATGGTATTAATGCCATTATGACCAAGCGCTACGGTATGGGCAAAATGGGGGAGTCTTATTTAGTCGGGCCAGATCATCTGATGCGCTCTGATTCGTTCCTCGATCCAGAACAGCGCAGTGTCACGGCCTCATTGACTAACCCAGATACCGGCACCATCGAAACATCAATGGTTGTCGCGGCCTTGGCGGGGGCGGTGGACTCAGGGATTTATAGAGAAAATTATACGGGGCGTTTAAGTTATGAAGGATATTCTTGGCGCAAATTCTTTGGTGGTATAGAGATATATACATTGTCTGCTTACACTCCCTTTGAGGTCTATGGCACTACTTGGGCTTTGGTGGCTGAACGGGATGCCTTGGACACAGCAGATAGCTTGATGGACTTGTATTTTCAAATGTACTGGATCGGTGGCGTTGCCGCCCTTGTGCTTTTGTTGTTGGCCTATTTTATTTCCCGCACTTTCTCCCGGCCCCTTAGCTATTTGGCTGATCAAGTGCAGCATATCGAACAAAGCAGCGACTTTAGTTTGCGTTTGGCGTACATCCCCTCTGACAATGATGAAGCCGGTCAAGCTGCCCATGCGGTAAATCGCCTCATGGATTCCTTACAGGCCGCTCTCAGTGAATCTAATAAGGTGGTGGACGATGTGGCCAAAGGCCAATTTGATAGCCGCATCGCAGGAGAGTTTAAAGGTGATTTGTTGGCCTTAAAAGAGGGTGTAAACGGTTCTGCCAGTAGCGTGCAACGCACCATGGAAGGCTTAGAGCAGGTAATGAAAGCCATCGCTGAGGGGAACTTTGGTTATCGTTTAGACAACATTGATATGTCTGGAGATTTCTGCAAAGTCATGGAGAACACCCTCAATCTTATGGAAGGCGCTATAGGTGAGATCAACCAAGTCATGCAAGCCGCCGCCAAGGGCGACTTTGATCTGCGCGTTAATACCCCCCTTAAAGGTGACCTTGGCCGCCTTAAAGATGGTGTTAACAATTCCATTGCTACTATCGCCACGGCCCTAGCTGAAACTGTAGAGGTCACCGAGGCCATGGCTCAAGGAGACTTAACACAACGAATCGATGGAGACTACCAAGGCAGCCTTAACCGCCTGAAAGAGGCGCTCAACAGCTCGTTAGTAAAAATGCATCAAACTGTGGGTTCAGTGTTGGTGGCCAGCAACAGTGTGGTCTCGACTGCGGGCGATATCAGCCGTGGATCTGAGCAGTTAAGCGACCGTACAAATCAACAAAGCAGTTCTTTAAAAGAAACGTCTTCCTCCATGGAGCAGATGGCCGCTACCGCGCAACTCAATGTTGATCACGCCAAGCTAGCAGGCACACTGGTTGCCTCTGGCAAAAAAGACGCCACCGGAGGCGTAGCGGTGGTGCAGCGGGCCGTGGCAGCAATGAGCGAAATTGATCAAGCAAGTCAACAGATTGCCTCCATTGTTGATTTGATTGATGGAATTGCCTTCCAAACCAATTTGCTGGCCTTAAATGCCGCTGTAGAGGCCGCACGAGCCGGAGAACATGGTCGCGGTTTTGCTGTAGTTGCAGGCGAGGTCCGCATCTTGGCACAAAAGGCGGCCGAGTCGGCTAATGAAATTAAAGTCCTCATTGAAGACAGTACCGGCAAAGTACGTGAAGGCAGTCAGCTAGTGGATCAGACCGGAGAGGCCCTTAATTCCATTGCCGAATCCATTTCCAAAGTTAATGACATTGTATCGAAAATAGCGACCGCGGCGGGCGGGCAATCCTCGGTCATTAACCAGGTCAATAGCGCTGTAGCGCAGTTAGAACATGTTAATCAGCTCAACGCCTCCTTGGTGCAAGAGTCCTCCGCCGCAAGCTATTCGCTAAATGATCAAACTCAAGAGTTGATCACCACGGTGCGCTTCTTTAAAGTGCAAGAAAACGAGTGATTAAAAGAATATTGTTGATATTGGCGCTGGTGCTGTGTGTTCTAGGGCTAACAGGCTATATTTTTTACAGCACCAGTGATCAATTTGGCGCCGACCTAGAGCAGGCCGATTTAAAAGCCTACGCCAACTCGACGCAGTTTAATGGGCAACAATTCATCAACCAAATTGCCACCCCCAGTGTTGGCGGTTTTATCCGGGGTATGGAAGCCCTTTATGAGTTTTTGATAAACGATGCACAAACGGAACCTAGTAGGCCGTTAGAAATTCTCCCAGTGACTCGCCAAGAGTTACTCAGCCCTCCCCATGAAATGCGTTTAGTCTGGTTTGGTCATTCCACCTTCCTTATACAAGTGCAGCAGATGAACATCTTGATTGACCCTATGTTGACGAGCACCCCTGCACCTCACTCCATGTTAGCTGGTGGCCGCTACAGCCAAAAGCTACCCATCAACATGGCAGACCTGCCCGCCATTGATGCCATCCTGCTTTCCCATGATCACTACGATCATTTGGACTATGAGTCCATAAAAAAGTTGGATTCCAAGGTGGGTCATTATTTTGTGCCATTAGGTGTGGGTTTGCATTTGCAACATTGGGGCATAGCCTCAAAGCGCATTACCGAGCTAGACTGGTGGCAAACGGCCAACCTAAACGATAGCCAGTTTACTTTAACCCCGGCTCGGCATTTTTCTGGGCGTAAGTTCGAACTGAAAAATAAAACCCTGTGGGGAGGTTGGGTAGTTGAAAGCCAAGAACAAACTGTCTTGTTCAGTGGTGACAGTGGATATGGCCCCCACTTTAAAGAAATTGGCCGCCGTTTTGGCGAGTTGGATTTAGCCTTAGTGGAGTGTGGCCAATACAACCATCGCTGGCCCAATATCCACATGATGCCTGAACAGAGTGTTCAAGCCGCTATTGATGTCAAGGCAAAGGTGATGATGCCAGTGCACTGGGGTGCGTTTACCCTTTCGCTTCACGATTGGAATGAGCCCGCAGAAAGAGCTGTAGCTGAGGCTAATCGAAGGGGCCTAACCATAGTCGTGCCACAAATCGGTGAAATGCTTCAGTTAAGTCAAGTGCCAGAAC
>JAAERS010000368.1 GCA_024230095.1 Gammaproteobacteria bacterium
CACCAAAACCAAAACCAAGATTGGCACCCCTGGCAGTGTTAGCCACATGTTTGACCACAGTGCAATTCTGGTATTTTCTGGTGCCGATGAAGACGCCGTGTTAGAAGCACTCATGGAAGCCGATGTCGATGTAACGGACCTAGAAAGTGAAGACGAAAAAATTACCGTCTTTGCCCCGCATACAGAGTTTTTTAAAGCCAAACAAGCTCTAAATGATGCTTTTGGCGACGCTGGTGAGATCGATTTTGACGTGGCCGAAATCCAGTTTATTCCGCAAACCACTACTGATATTGGCGCCGATGATATGGACATGTTCGACAAGTTCTTGCTTATGCTCAACGATTTGGACGACGTGCAAAACGTTTACCATAACGCCACTGTCTAACACCACCTTGATGCATTATCTGGGTAGCTAGCCACTACCCAGATTCCCTCTGTAAAATAATTAGATTGGGTAGGCTTTTAAGCGGTCGCCATCCAACGCACTGGATGCCTTTTTCGAGTTTACCGATGCTAATCAGTCATGGCCCCGCGCCAAGTGGTGTGATCATCCCACATAGTCAAACAGCTGGTGCCAGAGCACGCGACAAGCGTACTCTGCTTGCTAGCCTTTACAACGGTGGTTTTCAGGGTCATAAAAGGGTAGCCAACTGAGCTGGGCTGGATAAGCGACGCCCTCAACTATCACTTCAAACTGCTTATCGTTAACCGCCTTATCACCCCGTTTCAAATTCACAAATGCCAAACCCACTGCGGCATGCTGGCCATCAGACCAGGCGCCCGAAGTAACAAAGCCGATAACTTTACCCCCCATCAATACGGGTTCATTGTGATACAACAAAGGCTGCCCATCCAACAATTTTAAATAACATAACTGCGACCCTTGGGCGGTTTGGCGGCGCTCACTAGCAGCCCGTTTGCCAATATAATCTTGATCTTTATTACACAAAAAACTCAGGCCTAGCTGATGCGGGGCTTCGCTATAGGAGACATCATGTCCCCAATGCAAGAAGCCTTTTTCAATCCGCAAAGCATTCAGCGCCTCACTACCAATGAGCTTAAGGCCCACATCCTTGCCGGCCTCTAGTAGTTGTTCCATTACATGCTCGGCAAAATCCGGGGTGACAAAAATCTCCCAACCTAGCTCGCCGGTAAACGACAGACGTTGCGCCCACACAGGTGCATGACCAATGTAAAGCGCTTGCCAACTTTGGTAAGCGAAGGCAGCATTGCTAAAGTCAGCATCACTCACCATGGACAACAGTTTGCGACTGTCTGGCCCAGCCAAAGACAATACACCATAAGCGCTGGTAACATCGCGCAAACTAACCTGCTCACCCGGCTGCAAGTGCTTCTGTAAATGTTCTCGATCACGACGTGTGCGAGCCATAGAGCTCATCAACATATACTGCTGCTCAGAAAAGCGGGCGACCGTTGCATCACTCTCTACTCCCCCTCGTTCATTGAGCAACAGTGTGTAGGTCACTTGATCATTAGCAACGGCCATATCTTTACTGCAAACACGCTGTAAAAAACGTTCCGCATCAGCCCCCTCGACCAGGAGCTTGCCCAGCATGGAATAGTCCATCAAGCCGACGCCCTGGCGCACAGCCTGCTGCTCGGCTTGAGCATAAGCAAACCAGTTTTGGCGGCCAAAACTGTATTGCGTCACCGGTGCTATCCCGGCAGGCGCAAACCAAGTGGGTCGCTCCCATCCTTGCACCTCACCAAAGCAAGCATTGCCCTGCTTAAACAGGTGATAAAAGGGTGTCTTGCGCAGGCCACGCACTGTGTTGCGCTGGTCATTGGGCCAATGCATGGCGTAAGTGCGAGTCTCGGTCTCCGGAGCACGTTGCTGCAAGTACAGGTCACGAGCCTGAAATGCTTCAATGCGGCCTGGATCCATGTCATTTAGGTCCATGGGAGGGTGCCCTTTCACAATCCATTGGGCCAAGGCTCGACCGGCACCCGCGCCGGACTGTATGCCGGTGGAGTTAACACCAGCAAGAATAAAATAATTCGCTACTTCCGGTGCCTCCCCTAGGGTAAATCGGCCATCAAATGAGTAACTTTCAGGGCCATTAAAAAAGGTACGTATGCCTGTTTCCTGCAGCAAAGGCACGCGATTCATAGCCATCTCCAATACATCCATGACATCTTCATCAACAAAAGGTAAGGAGTCAAAACAGAAGGTCTCAGGGATACCATCCATGCCCCATGGTTTGACCTTGTTGTGAGCAAAACCAAACAGCAGCTTACCGGCATCTTCCTTGAAGTAGGTGCAATCATCATATGAACGCAGAACCGGCAAATTGGCAGGCATATCCGGGATTTTATCGGTCACTAGGTAATAGTGTTCACAGGCATGCAAGGCCACACCAACACCATTTTGGCGACCCAGCTCACGGGCCCACATACCAGCACAATTGACTACAAAATCAGCCTTAATCGTACCGGCATCCGTGGTCACCCCAGTCACCTTGCCTTGTTCTTGCAACACTCGCCGCACACTTGTTTGCTCAAAAATCTGGACGCCATTTTGGCGCGCACCCTTGGCTAAAGCCATGGTCAAATCTACGGGGTTGATATAACCATTGCCCGGCACCCAGATACCACCAATCACTTGGTCTGGATTCATCATAGGCCATAGGGACATAATTTCATCAACTTCCATGTAACTGGCTTGTTCTCCATGTATCAAAGCAAAATCTGCTTGGCGTTTCAATTCGGCCATGCGTTCAACATTGGTGGCAATGGAAATAGAGCCTGGACATTGGTAACCCGTCGCCTGGCCGGTTTCTTTTTCCAGCTCTTGAAACAGGTCTGAACCATATTGGGCGAATGCGGTTGTAGCATGTCCTCCTTGGAGGCGGCCAACAAGGCCTGCAGCATGCCAAGTCGTACCGCAGGTCAGTTGTTTTCGCTCCACCAGAACAATATCTTTCCAACCCTCCTTGGCTAGATGATAAGCCACTGAACATCCATGAATACCGCCACCAATAATGACAACTCGGGCGTGCTGGGGAACCATTTTTTGCATTAGAAAACCTATTTATGTGAACATCTTTTTTAAATCAAAGGTAGCGTGAATAGCTGGCCTCGATCAGGCAATGGATGTGAGTAATTGGCTAGGCGCAGCAAGTGCCAAGCCATGGCATGATTACTAGACGTTACCGGCATACCCAATAGCTGCTCTGCTTGGGGTAAGATTTCTGCCACCCGTAAACTAGTGCAGGACACAAATACACCGCAACAATCCGTTTCTGCAACCAGTTGCTGCATGGCCTTAAGCAAGCTATCTGGGCTAATACGTCCCACCACAAAATCATCACTTTGTTGAAAAGACCCCGTGCACACCACATCAAAACCACTATCCTGGAGCTTTTGCCGCATGAGTTCAGTTACGTCAGGACGATAAGGCGTTAAGAAAGCAATACGCTGCATGCCTAGAGCTTTAAATGCCGCTTTACAAGCTGTGAGGGGGTTGGTAACCGGCACTTGTGGGTGAGCTTGCTGCACCGCAGCCTCGACCTTGTGCTCGCCAATGACCGTGGTCCCTGAGGTACAGCCATAGGCTATGGCATCAAAAGCGAACTGTTTTGGCAACAAGGCCGCGGCCCGTGGTAGATCAACTTCCATCTGAGCCAAAGTCTGAGGTGTCACCTCCATGGCGTTGGCAATGCGCGAGTGATAACAAGCCACATCGGGCACATCCAGCAAAAATCTGAATTCATGCTCTAGGGTCTGATCTGTTTGCAACACAATCAAACCTAGGCGCGCTTGTTGTCCCAAGCCAGCGTCAGTTTCACAGGCTAGGGAGATTAATGGTGGCCGACTTTGCATGG
>JAAERS010000369.1 GCA_024230095.1 Gammaproteobacteria bacterium
AGTAACTATGATCATAGCCTTTACGACATTGATAGATCAGGGGATGATCTATGGATTGGCAGGTAGCATTGAACACTTCAGGACGTAATTGTTCCCTATAAAACGGATCAGCGTCACCTTGACAAATAAACAGTTCTTGAGGAGTGATCCCCTGTAACTGATTGGCTTGCACTAGTTCATTGGCGTCCCACTGTGCCCATGCGTCCTGACAATTGCCTAGATAAGCAGTAAATGCCTTCTCACCCCAAGGGCACAAGCTTGGAGAAGATATAGGTGCCATCGCTGACACGGATGCGAAACGTCCAGGCTGCCTAAGTGCACTTATCAAAGCGCCATGCCCACCCATAGAGTGGCCACTTATCGCACGTTGTTGGGTAACGGGGAAATTGGCTTCTACTAAAGCTGGCAACTCTTTGTTGACGTAGTCAAACATATGGTAATGGCCCGCCCATGGTTGTGCAGTGGCATTAACATAAAAACCAGCACCACTGCCTAAATCATAAGCATCATTTTCGCCAGGCAAACCAAGTTGACGTGGACTGGTATCAGGCATAACTATAACCATACCGAGCTGCTGTGCTAGGTCAAAGGCCCCTGCCTTTTGGCTAAAGTTTTCATCATTACAAGTTAAACCGGATAACCAGTAGAGCACGGGAGCTGGTTGATTTTGCGTACTTGTTGGTATGAAAATGGCAAACACCATGTTACAACCAACGCTACTTGAAGCGTGCTCAAAACGCTGAAGTTGACCACTGTGGACGCGAACGTCAGAAATTAGATTAAGGGACATGACCCATTCCTTAAACAACAGGGATCTTGCTGCCTCCTGAACTGACAGCCTATCCCTGTTATTTCGTTAACCAAAAAAATGCTAAAATATAACCACCGAGCGAATGCTTTCGCCCTTGTGCATCAAATCAAAGGCCTTATTGATATCCTCTAAACCCATAGTATGAGTCACCATGGGATCAATCTTGATTTCACCGGCCATGTAACGTTCTACATAATCAGGTAACTGAGTACGACCTTTGACACCACCAAAGGCCGTGCCACGCCAGACACGCCCCGTGACCAATTGGAATGGGCGAGTACTAATTTCTTGACCGGCACCGGCGACACCAATGATTACCGATTCTCCCCAGCCCTTATGGCAGCACTCCAATGCAGAACGCATAACATCAACATTACCGATGCATTCGAAAGAAAAATCAACACCACCATCGGTTAATTCAACTATCACGTCTTGAATTGGCGCATCATAGTTTTTTGGGTTGACAAAGTCGGTCGCGCCAAGCATACGCGCCATATCAAATTTGTCCTCATTGATATCAATAACAAAGATACGGCTGGCACCAGCCATAACGGCCCCTTGCACAACACTTAAACCTATACCACCAAGCCCAAATACGGCAACCGTATCTCCGGCCTGAACCTTAGCGGTGTTAAGCACGGCACCAATGCCAGTAGTGATACCACAACCTAACAAACAAACTTTGTCCAAGGGTGCGGCCTTGTTAACCTTGGCCAGAGCAATCTCTGGTACCACTGTATATTCAGAAAAGGTAGAGGTACCCATGTAATGATAGAGAGGCTTTCCGTCCAAAGAAAAACGGGTACTGCCATCTGGCATCAAGCCTTGGCCCTGAGTTGCTCGGATAGCTTGGCACAGGTTAGTTTTACCGGACTTACAGAACTTGCATTCGCCACATTCTGGCGTGTAAAGGGGAATAACATGGTCACCAACCGAAAGACCGGTTACACCGTCACCGATCTCCTCAACAATGCCACCACCTTCATGGCCAAGAATAGATGGGAATATGCCTTCAGGATCAGCGCCGGACAAGGTAAAAGCGTCCGTATGACAAACCCCAGTCGCCACCATACGAACTAATACTTCACCGGCCTTAGGCCCCTCAACGTCAACTTCAGCAATACTCAGTGGTTGGCCTGCGGCCAATGCTATTGCAGCTCTTGATTTCATAATTTGCCCTTCTTGTTATTCAGTAGCCAAACATGACTACCCAGTATGTTGTAGCAACCAGTCTTGTATCACACTGACGGAGCCTTTGACAACGATCCTATCCTGCTTTAACGACAGCAAGTAATCGTACATAGGGTCATAATACCGGTTAAGCAGGAAGCGAATCCAATCTTTGTGGGCATCAAAGTTATCTGTAAGCGACTGTTGCTGTAAGCCATTGGCAAGTAGGCCTTGAGCCTGCCTATGATCTTCATCTCCTAGACGCTTACGTATTTTAGACAAGCTTTTTTGCAGCCCCTGCGAAAGATGTTCAAAAGCCTGTTGTTTGCTGCCTAGACGTTGCTCTCTTTCCGCCATAGCTATCACCACATACTCCGTCAAAATTCGCTCTACTCTGGCCTCTAGCTCATCCTCCAACACCAGTATTGGAGATTGTTTGAGCTTGTCTTGTAGGCTCTGGGGCAACATACAACGACCAATGAGCCGACTCTCATCTTCATAAGCAACGGCACGTTGATTATGTTGATTTAACTCGAGTAAACGCACGGTTAAAGCACTTTCGAAATCTATCTGGCTAGGCTGGGCATCAAAATGCTTGCCAAAACTTGAACCCCTGTGATGCGCCAAGCCTTCTAAATCGACATAACGAGGAAAGTGAGCTAAAACACGGGTCTTGCCCGTACCGGTCCGGCCGCTTAGTACCCATGCCGGTAGCTGCTTCACCAGTTCATCGGTACGGGACATACAATGCTGGCGCAAGGCTTTATAGCCACCCTCAACTATCGCTGTCGGAAAGCCTGCATCCGCCAACCATTGCTGTGAAATACGAGACCGTAAACCTCCGCGAAAACAATACAAGATACTATTTGGCTGGCTTTGCTTCTGCTCTACCCATGCGTCTACACGAGCTTGCTTTAACTTGCCTTTAATCAGCTCATGACCCAAATTAATGGCCACATCTTGCCCTTGTTGTTTATAACAGGTGCCAATTAATTCTCTTTCACGATCACTCATCAGTGGCAAACTGACACTAGTAGGAAAAGCCCCTTTGGCAAATTCTATAGGCGCCCGCAGATCAATCATAGGACGACCTTGCAACAGCAATTGATCAAATTGATCTTTGGTTATAGCAGTGGGTAAGCTCATTGTTCTAATTGCACCCAACTAGAGCCAGCCTTCTTTTCGTGAAGCTTGCCAATCCAGTGGGCTGATAAGCCTTGGTCTTTAAGGAGATCTTCGACTTGAACTGTGGCACATTCTGACACCGATACTAATAAACCACCACTGGTCTGAGGATCACACAAGACGTTAATTTGCCGTTCTGTTAAAGCTGGTAAATGTTGACCATAGCTGGCGTAGTTTCGTGTACTACCACCAGGCACAGCTTGCAAATTCAAGTAATAATCTAGATTGGTTAATAGGGGCACCCTGGATTCATTGATCGTCGCCCGCAAGTGGCTGCCTTGGCATACTTCTAGTAAATGGCCCAGCAAGCCAAAACCTGTGACATCAGTCATAGCGTGAACGCCCTCTAGAGTTGCAAGACTGGCACCAATATCATTAAGCTTCACCATATTGTCTCGGGCTAACTGAACATCTTGGTCCCTTAGCACTCCCTTTTTTTCAGCCGTCGTTAAAATACCGACACCCAAAGGCTTGGTTAGTAATAAGCGATCCCCCTGTTGCGCCTGATCATTGCGTTTCAGTTTGGCAATATCCACTCGACCTGTGACCGCTAAACCAAAAATGGGTTCAGGAGCATCAATACTATGACCACCCGCTAGCATCATGCCAGCATCGGCGCATACCTGTCGTGCACCGTCGATAACCTGCCCAGCAATTTCCGCTGCCAACTTGTCAATGGGCCAACCTAAGATAGCAATAGCCATTAAAGGTGTTCCTCCCATGGCATAAATATCACTAATGGCATTGGTTGCGGCCACGCGCCCGAAATCAAACGCATCATCGACAATGGGCATAAAAAAGTCAGTAGTACTGACCACGGCGGTGCCATCGCCCAAATCATACACCGCAGCATCATCACGGGTATCATTGCCAACCAGCAATTTATCATCAGTAAATGTCGCCATGGCCGGCAATTGAGTCTGTAAAATAGTGTCGAGTACTTGGGGGGCTATTTTACAACCACAGCCCGCACCGTGGCTGTATTGGGTAAGTTTTATAGTCACTAGAAACCCTTTAAATTCAATAAAATTGGCTAGCAGGTATTATCTGTCCTGCTTAGGTGTAGTTCAACTCTTTTTACCGCTTAGCCGTTATCGCCAAAGTGACCAATTAACCGTTTGCTGCTGTACGGCCTGTTTCACTAACAATCGACTCAACTGAATAAACTGCTTATGAGTTAGGTGTGGCTGCCAAATATGTAACAACCAGTGTTTATCATCATCAGATAGATGTTGTTTACCTAATAGGTACTGGTACAAGTACGGTGTTATGGCAAAAACATTACCTTGATGAAAGGCCACTTGATCAGCGAGATCAATCAGCAGTCTATCATCAACGCCATAATACGATGGTGGCAGTAGCGCTTTAATCGATTGGCTAAGTGATGAGTTCCAGCTCAAATGCCCTAAGTAATAACGCCAATGCCCCCGTAATTGCTGACAGAGCTTGTCGGCTTCGTCGGTCAAAGGCAATACCACTTGCAGACTAGGTAGGCCTGTGGCCGCATCCAAACGTTTGCCTGCCCACACAGGCTGGTAGTTGGCTCCCTGCCAAAAACGAACCACCTGTGGTTCGGCAGCAAAGCTGGCGCCTAACCAGTGACAATGACCATCTTCAAAACACCATTGCTGCAGTTGTTTCAACATAGCCTTGCCCAAGCCCTGCTGTTGGTAATTTGGATGAACGGCAATTCTTTGAATACGTTGCATAGTCAATTCAGCGGCCGAGGCTATACCGGCTTGCTGGGCAAGGATCTGCGCAAGCACGTGGCCTTTAATCCGCCGTTTTCCCTGAGCCACAGCAAGGCTAAGAGTGGAACTCAAGTCACCTTCAGCCATGACACAAGCCACCCCAATTAGGTTGGCTTGTGTATCCAGCCAGCAGTGAATTGTTAAGGATGGATGATCCAATAACAAGCGCAGATCTTGAGGGGTGGTCTGATAATGGGCTAAAGCCAGTAATCCATATACCTGATTCAGTAAACTTTGTTCTAGGGCAAGTTGTGCACCACCTAATCGACGATAATTAAGTTTTGCAAAATCAATATAATGAGAGATTTGCGGTAAGGACGGTGCTAAAAAGGAGTCGTTTATCAATTTTTCTAAAGCATCATCTGCATGCCAGCGCATGGCTTCAGTTAAGGTCAGTTGCGTTAAATTAAAGCCTTTTTTTGACGCTAGCACTGGCAATTTTATATTAAGCCCTTGCCCTGTACCTTCATATCCATCACGCGAACTCACCAATAGCACCCGCTCAAATCGGCTTAAAACGAAGTCTAGTAACGCCAAGGGAAGGCTAGCCGCCTCCTCAATGACCAATAACTGCGAGTGACTAGTTGCGTTATCGTGGCCCAGTTCCAGAAGTCGATCAATGGCTATATAGTCACTCTGCATTCGGTGCTGGCGCAACACAGCATTGGCGGATTGACTCGCAGCGCTTGTAACAAGCGTCTTCACACCTTGTTGCGCAAGTTTATTCAAAGCATAAGCCAAAGCCACACTCTTACCGCGGCCACGGGACCCGTTTAGCCATATCAAACGCCGATCGCTATCGTTGACCACTGTTAACTCAACAATAGCATCAACAACGCGATATTGATCCCGAGTCAGATCCAACTCCTGGATATTTTTTGTTGTCGCTACAGGTGGCCATGTCAACCCACAATCTAATGCGAGCGCCTGCGCTGTGGCAGATAGCAACATGACCCCCGCTTGCCCCTGCCACTTATGCTGCCACCACAATTTGAAGGGTGACATGGTTTCATTATGGCCCGCCTCAATACCGTAATCGATACTCTGCTGGTCCGCAGTTCCAGCCCACGCATCATTAGCAGGGATAATTAAAATAGCCACACTTGCGGCCACCAATGTGCCACAAAGAGCAGCAAAGCTATTGATGTTAAATTCGTCACAAGCACGATAAATTATTAGGTTGTGGCAGCGCCCAAGATATTGTTTTGCTTGTGACGGTTGAATATCCACCACATTGTCGATGTGGTGTTCTAAGAGATTAACACTGACTCCCTTTAAGTCTGCATCGCCTAACAGCGCTGGCAGGGTATTAGTATAGGTTTGATCCATTTCCTCGAGCACCAATAAACCCCTATCCCCCTTCAGTTGTGTGTGCTGCCAATACTGACTGAAATCGGTCCACTGCTGAAACTTTGGCATGAGCTATTTAATTGGTGGAAAATAATGTCGACTATTGTACACTCTAGCTGAACTAAGAAGAACCTAAGACACTCATGCCAAGATTAGCTACAACCTGCCCCCATGACTGCCCAAGCGCCTGCGCTTTGCAAGTCGAATGTATTGATGATCATACAATAGGCAGTGTCTATGCCGCCAAACACAACAGTTATACACAAGGTGTCCTTTGTGCCAAGGTGGCACGCTATGCAGACCGAGTGCATCATCCTGACCGTTTAACCAGCCCTCTACTGAGGGTTGGACCCAAAGGGGTTGGCAAATCATCTTACCGAGAAATCGATTGGAACACGGCACTTAATGTTCTAACCGACCGCTTTCGCGCCATCGCTAGTGAACACGGACCTCAGGCTATTTGGCCATATTATTATGCTGGCACCATGGGGCTGGTGCAGCGTGACAGCATCAACCGATTAGCCAATGCTTTAGGCTACAGTCGGCAAAAAAGCACTATTTGTGTTGGCCTATCCGATGCAGGGTTTATAGCTGGCACGGGGGCCAAGCGAGGAGTGGACCCACGTGAAGTTGAACATAGTAAGTTGATTGTTGTATGGGGTGGTAACCCTGTACACACGCAAATCAACTTTATGCACCATGTTACCAAAGCCAAACTAAACAATGGCGCCAAACTTGTCGTCATAGACCCTTACCATACGGCGACAGCTAAAAAAGCCGATCTACACTTAATGCTAAAACCAGGTACCGATGGTGCTTTAGCCACGGCTATCATGCACTACCTGTTTACCAACCAACTTGTTGACTGGGATTACTTGGAAAAGTATACCGATGACCCCCACGGCCTAGCCGACCATGTCAAACATAAAGATGCACACTGGGCAGCCAAAATCACGGGGATTCCGGCTTCATTAATTATTCAATTTGCCCAGTTGTATGGAGATAATCCACAGTCATTCTTGCGCCTAGGGTATGGTTTTACACGCTCCCGTAATGGCGCAATAAACATGCACGCTGTTTCCTGCCTGCCAGCCCTAACAGGCGCCTGGCAACATCTGGGCGGAGGCGCCTTATACAGCAATATGGCGATGTACCCTGTAGACACATCACATATTTGGGGTAAAGCTTACGAAAAGCCAAATGCTCGCTGGTTAGATCAGTCCCGTATAGGCCCGGTTTTAACAGGCAGTGAGTATGACCTACAAGACCAAGGTCCCGTTAAGGCCATGTTGATTCAAAACACCAATCCTATGGTGGTAGCTCCAGAATCAAACCTGGTACACCAAGGCTTAGCCAGAGATGATTTATGGCTTTGCGTACATGAACAATTTATGACTGAAACCGCCGCTATGGCTGACCTGGTGCTGCCGGCGACCATGTTTGTTGAGCACGATGACATCTACCTAAGTGGCGGCCACACGCATATACAACTGGGACCAAAAATCATAAATGGTCCAAACTTGTGCCGCAGCAACAACTGGCTTGTCAATGAGCTGGCACGTCAACTGGGTGCTACTAATGAGGCCTTCTTCCAAACCGATATCGAGCTGGTACAAGATCTAGTTCGACGGAGCCAACTTGATTGGCAGAAATTGCAGGACGATAATTGGCTAGATTGTGCATTGCCGTTTGAACAGGCCCATTACCTAGACGGTTTTGCCCATGCTGACGGTAAGTTTCACTTCCGCCACGGTTGGCCACCAATACCGCGCAGTAAAGTTGTTCTGCCGCCTTTCCCAGATCATGTCGACATTACTGATGGCGTTGCAGGTGATCGTCGTTGGCGCTTAGTAACGGCGCCAGCAAGACATTATTTGAATTCGACTTTTAATGAATCCGCTACTAGTCAAAAGTTGGAAAAACAACCGCAACTGCTGATTCATGAGGAAGATTTAAAAACCCTTGGTTTGGTTGATGGTAACGATGTCATCATTGGCAATCGCCATGGCGAAGTGCGTATACCTACCAAAGCTACGCAAGGTGTGTTGCAAGGTACCATTGTTTGCGAAAGCCTGTGGCCAAATCAGGCTTTCAAACACGGCAAGGGCATCAACGTGCTAACCAGTGCTAGCGAGGGTTTTCCCAATGGTGGTGCGGTTTTTCACGACACCACCGTGTGGTTAAAAGCCGCCACATAGAACGCCAATTAACTTTGAATATTGGTACGGCGACCATGGCTCCAAAGGCGGGTAGATAGCGTTTCGACAATACCAGCCGCTGCCAAACCCAGCTTTTCTCCAACACTTTTCTTTTCTTCATAGCTGACCAGCACAACAGAGGCGTCGCCCTTAACAAGCTGCTGCAAATAGTCATCCGACGTTCCTATTTGATCGACTAGGTTGTTGGCCAAGGCCTGCTGTCCGTACCAAACATCACCGTTTGCTACTTCCTTGATATTGACTTGAGGTCGTTGCTCTGCGACCCAGTTTTTAAACAAGTCATGAGTTATTTGTAGATCTTCCATAAACTTGTCTTTACCTTTGCGGGTATTCTCTCCCATAACCGTTAAGCTGCGTTTATGCTCACCGGCTGTCAGGACATCAACATCGATATCGTGCTTTTTCAATAATTTGTGAATATTTGGTACTTCGGCAACCACACCGATGGAGCCCAAAATAGCAAATGGTGCAGCTACGATTTTATCCCCTAAACAGGCCATCATATAACCACCGCTTGCGGCTACTTTGTC
>JAAERS010000370.1 GCA_024230095.1 Gammaproteobacteria bacterium
ACAACTCTGGTTTTAGCCAAACCATGTTGCTTAACCAAAATGGCTATTGGCTTGCTAGCCCCAACGTGGAAGATGAATGGGACTTCATGTTTAGCCGCAGCAAGGTATTTGCTGATGAGTATCCAGTTACCTGGCCCAAAATCATGGCCCAGAACGCGGGTCAGTTATATAACAAACATGGCATGTTTACTTTTAATACGGTGCATCCCAACACAACCAGTGCTGACGCAGAAGATGACCCTAATGCTCTTTTCTGGAAACTTGTCACCTTCTTGCCTAAATCAACACTTGACCTACAACGCAGCGCATTTATCCGCCAGTATGGGGCGTTCTACTTGTCACTGTTGTTGTTGGGCTTAATCAGTAGCTTTGTCATTGCCAATATCACCCTCCACCGTCGCATGATGCAGGGGCAACGGGATTATGAACGTCGCTTTCGGCATACTTTAGAGAATATCCAACTAGCCGCCATCAGTATTGATACTGCAGGCAATGTTATATTTTGCAATGATTATCTATTGAAGATACTAGGCTGGAAAAGAGAACAAATTCTGCACCACAACTGGCTTAACATTTTTTCCCCTGAAGACAAACAACAACGCGATCAAGAGCGGGTTGAAAAGATATTAAGTGGTGAGGTTAAAGATCTGAACTATCAAGGTCACTGGTTAAGTCGTTCGGGTTCTCTAAACGTGTTTAGCTGGGTGCTTACACCTTTGGTCGTCGGTGATGACAACATTTGTGGCGTCACCATGGTTGGCACCAATATTAGCCAAAAGCAGGAAATTGAAGAACGTATTCGCTTGTTAAGCAGGGCCGTTGAACAAAGTCCCAGCACGGTAATGATCACCAATGCCAAAGCCGAAATAACTTACGTAAACTACCAGTTTGAACAGCGTACTGGCTACACGCTAGATGAAATAAAAGGCCTCAACCCTCGCCTACTAAAATCAGGCGAAATGATACCCCAGCAGTACCATGAGATGTGGCAATCCATCATAAAAGATGGCCGCTGGCATGGTGAACTACACAACAAAAAGAAGGATGGAACCTTACATTGGGAAGAAGTCACAATCGTTCCGATCCGTAGCGAAAAAGGCCGATTGACCCATTATCTGTCCGTCAAGGAAGACATAACCGAGCGTAAACGGTTGGCAGAAGAAGTCCAGTTACGCAACCAAGAGGTCGCCAAGAATCGGGAATTGGCGGCCATGGGTCGTATGGCAGGAATGGTTGCCCATGACCTGCGAAACCCCATGTCATCCATCAGGATGACTTTACAGATGCTGAGTAAAAGAGAGGGACAAATTGTTTCTCAATCCATTGCTGAACTAACGGAGATTTCTCTCCAGCAAATTAGTTATATGGACTCTCTGTTGACCGACTTATTAATTTATTCTCGTCCTGACCAACTCAAAATTAGCAAAGTAAATGGCCAACAATTAGTGACCTCGGCTTTGAACTCCATGCAGTCGGTAATTAGCGACAAAAAAGTTAAGGTCAATCTGGCATTGCGAGAAAAGCCGCTAGACTTTGATGGTGATTCTGGCAAGTTGTGCCGCGTTTTGGCCAACCTGGTCAGTAATGCCATCCAGGCCCACGAGGGGTGGCAGAAAAACAAACCCTCTCGCAGCCAAGCAGTTATATGGATCAACGAATACCATAATGACGACGACAGTAATGTCATTATTGAAATTTGTGACAATGGCCCAGGGATTGATCTAGATAATCTCGGCCAATTGTTTGAGCCATTCTATACAGAACGCGCCAAGGGTACAGGCCTAGGCTTGTCAATCGTACAACGCATTATTGAACAACATCAGGGGCACATCAAAATGAGCCTTAACAAGGCTGGTGGCACTTGTGTTCAAGTGATTCTGCCACTCGAGCAACAACTCGCATAGGTAGTCATTAACCCTAGCTGTTATCTGGCAATTGAAGATATTCCGCAGTAGGGCGAACAAAGGGGGAAAGGATGAATAAAATACTTGTAGTCGATGATGATGTCGCAATATGCCGAACCTTGGAGGTCCATTTCGGCTCACTTGGTTACGACACAATGACTGCTAATTCAGCCGAACAGGGCTTGATCATGGCCGAAAGAACCTGCCCAGACGTTATCATTCTTGATGTTCTCATGGGTGGACAAAGTGGTTTGGACATACTACCGCAGTTAAAACATATGCTGCCTGATGTTCGAGTCATCATGATTACCGCTTTTCATGATATGAAAAGCACTATCGAAGCCATGCAAAAACAGGCTGACGAGTACATTCATAAACCGATTGACCTAGACGAACTTGACAGTGCTATAGCCGAAGCCTTCCGGCATAATCATGTTGATCGTAACATTATCAAAATGGACCTTGATAGTGCTAATAGGGATAATCTAATGGCAGGCCGCAGCCAGGCAATTAAGGAGATTTTCAAAGCCATTGGCCGTCTTAGCAATAGTGACGCGACGGTGTTAATCACGGGCGAAAGTGGTACTGGCAAAGATCTAGTAGCTCGTTCTATTCACGCAACCAGCAAGCATAGTGACGGCCCCTTTATTGCCGTAAACTGTGCGGCACTGGTTGAAACCTTGTTAGAATCGGATATGTTTGGTCACGAGAAGGGGGCTTTTACTGGCGCTATTTCTAAGCAAGCTGGTAAATTTGCGCAGGCCACTGATGGCTCTATCTTTCTTGATGAAGTGGGTGAATTAAGTCCGGCTATTCAGGCCAAACTATTACGGGTATTGCAGGAAAAGGAGTTCACTCCAGTGGGCTCCAAACACCAGCACTCCACTAATGCCCGAGTCATTGCAGCAACCAATATCAACCTAGCTGAAGAAAATGAAGCTGTTTCTTTTCGTAAAGACCTGTATTACCGCCTACAGGTTATCCAAATACACATTCCACCTCTTCGTGAAAGACTGGAAGATATTCCTGATCTAATTAACATTCTCATGGCAAAAATTAATCACGAATATCACTATACTATTGATTCAATTACGCAAAGCGCCATGCAGTGCTTACAGCAATACCACTGGCCAGGCAATGTTAGAGAGCTGAAAAACACACTCATCAAAATTAGCACACAGTGCCGTAACAATACGATCACCGCCGATCTCATCCCCGAGCATGTGATGGGTCACATTGAACATGAGGGCAGTGAGCCAAGCCTTCAAGCGCTGGCTTTTGCCGACATAGGTCGCAGTTTAGAAGAAGCTGAGAAAGCCAACATTGCACTGGTATTAGAAGAGTGCAACTGGCGCAAAGGCGCCGCTTGTGAACGCTTAGGAATATCTCGCCCTCGGCTCAGGCGATTGATGGAGAAGTACAGCCTTTAGCTATCTAGGGAAGATCTAGACACGTCTGAATAACCTGACTTAGGGCATGTACGTGCCCCTTTTCTGCATTAAGTGCCGGGATATAATCCCACCTTTCTCCGCCCAGTTGAAGAAACATATCCCGGTAACCCGCATCAACCTCTTCCAGCGTTTCTAGGCAATCACTAGCAAAACCAGGACAAGCAATCTGTACGTGTCGGTGGCCCTGTTTCAGGCATTGCTTGATAACATCATCGGTGTAAGGCTGCAGCCAAGGCCGGCGCCCTGCGCGAGATTGGAAGCAAACACTGAACTGTGTTGCCTCTAATTCTAACTCGGCCCTCAACAATTCACTGGTACGCAAACATTGCTGGTAGTAGCTTGGACACTGTTTATGCATGCTTATGGGCAACCCGTGATAGGACAGAAGTAGTTTGTCAGCACGGCCATGTGTAGACCAATAATTGTGAATATGCTGACCCAAAGCACTGATGTAGGCGGGGTGGTCGTGGTAGTCATGCACTGGTCTAAGAACACAAGATGCTGGCGCATTTTTCAGTTGGTCAAATACTGCCGCTGTGGTACTGGTAGAGTATTGAGGATACAAAGGTAACACCACTATTTGTCTGACCTTTTGCTTTGCCAACCTGCGTAGAGCGTCAGCAATACTTTGCTGCCCATACGTCATGGCTAGTTCTACGACCCAATTGTTACCAGTTTCCTGAGCCCAGCTTTGCAAACCGTTTTGTAGGTCCTCACTACTCACTAGTAATGGAGAACCGCGCTCTTGCCAGATACTATTGTAAAGGGGAGCCAATTGTTTGGGCCTTTGCCGCAATACCTTGCCATGTAAAATGGGCACCCATAACCAACGCGGTAACGGCACCACTCGCGGGTCTGACAAAAATACCCTTAAAAATCTAGCGATCGCCTGTGCAGTAGGCGCTTCAGGCGAACCCAAATTAACCAGCATTATTCCCGTAGGAGGCTCATCAATTAAACACTTATGCAACTTAATCAGTTCCTAATACTAGCTATCAAATAGCTCATTGTAAGCAATGAATTGAAGCTTATCCCCCTTTTTCACCAGTGTATTAGGCGGAATGACTAGTAAGCCACTAGCCTCAATAGTGGTACTTAAAGCGCCCGAACTTTGTTTTGCCAATGGCGTAGCCAACACCTGCCCGTCGGCAAAATGTAAATTGCTCTGGAGGTACACTTGCCTCTTGTTATTCACCTTGCTAGCAAAATTGGCCATCACTGGGAACTCTTGAGCCGCCTTATACGGTGTTCCTTGCAAGCCCTTAATAAAGGGCCGGGCCAACAATAAAAATGTCACTAATGCCGCTACCGGATTACCGGGCAAACCAATGAAGTGTGTACCCTGTACATCACCAAAAGCCAAGGGCTTACCGGGTTTAATGGCGAGTCGCCAGAGCTTTAGCTGCCCCAACTGCGCGACCACATCTTTCACATAATCTTCTTCACCGACTGAAACACCACCGGTGGTAATAATTAGGTCTGCCTTATTGCTGGCTTCTTTAAGGGCCTCATAAACAGCCTTTTGCGTATCTTCCAAAGCCTCAACCGAGGTCACCTGACACTGTAACGTTTGTAAATAGCCTTTGATAGAGAAATGGTTGGAATTATAGATTTTCCCAGCCTGCGCTTGTTCACCGGGCATTTGTAATTCATCACCGGTATTAACTAGGCAAACCTTCAATTTTTCAAACACCGGCACCTTGGCACAACCTACAGAGGCCAGCACCCCGATATGCCTAGGGGTCAGCAAGCTGCCTTGGCTAATGAGTAGACCACCCTTCTTGATGTCCTGACCTGCTGGACGGATATGTTCGCCTTGAGTCGGGGCGCTGGTAATTTCCACACCCTTGTCGGTCACTATGGTATCTTCTTGCTTGACTACCGTATCGGCACCCATAGGAATTTCGGCCCCAGTAAATATTCTGGCCAAGGTTCCAGCTACCAAATGATGCCCGGTAGAGCCCGCGGCAATTCGTTGTGATATCGGTATATTGAGCCCTGATTGATAATCTTGCCAACGCATGGCATAACCATCCATAGCACTATTAGCGTTTGGGGGCACATCAATATTTGAGTAGATATTCTGCGCCACAACACGCCCTAAAGCTGAATCTAAAGAGACCATCTCGGTAGCACTCTTACACTGGGCTTGTTGAATTAGGATTTGTAACGCTTCATCTATCGAGAGCAAGTGTTCCTTGGGGTCATCGCAACAGGTCATATTTAGTTTCCATATACCATTACCACTGGGGCCTATACCGTGGCAACATACTTCCTTGGGAAAAGCAGTCTAGCAACTACCCATATAAATTTGCAGGCTTATAGCCAGCATATTCTTCCTCAGCTATTTCAATACAAAACTTGGTTTTAAGAACCCTAGATTTGTGGCAGTTATGGTAATCCAATCAGCTTTTGTTTACCCTGATTAGTCTCAATGAACCTAAAAAATATGCCCGCCAGCCATGGCTTTTAGGACAACTGGTGGAGTAACAGAATTAAAGTTAGACGACCACTACTTTGGATGCTTATTGTTGACCTACTAACATCACGGTGGTGCCATCCCATTGCGTATTGTCTCAGAAGAATAGGACTACATCGGCGTAACAAAATGGGCTACTTTACTAGCAAGAATGATATTTATCGATACCTTGCTTACTAGGTTAAAGCATATGGCCTGATTTATACAAAAGGAACATTGGTTTTTTGTCTAATCCAAAGGCCAATTTTTCCAGAAATTGAACATCGCGTTTTTGGTATTAGTGCGTAGCGTAAAAAACTAATAGACGTTAGCCCAATAGAATAGCAGGCCAAATGATGAACTGGATAAATGCGAAACTAGGCATCTGGCCTATGGCATTCAATAGTAAAATTATTCAGTCTGCCTACTGTTAAGTAGGCAGACTGTTCGCTCATGCACCTATGCTTTGGCGTAACTCTTGGCAGCGGTGGCATTAAATTCTAACGCCACACAAACCTCGTCGCCTTCAATCCAGCCATCATGACCAGGCTCGATAATATAAACATCGCCTGCAGAAAAGGTCTCGGTGGTTCCATCATCATGACGGGCACACATAGTCCCTGAAACAACCGTGCCAACGTGGCGTGCTTGGCAGCTTTCACCACCTACTACAGGTTTGATACAGGTAGACCAACTCCAACCTGGTTGCAAGGTTAAGCGCGCAGCGGCCACCCCACCCAAATCACAAACCTCAACACGCGCCTTGTCAGGGGCACGAGTTTCATCTGGACTATTAAATGATTTTTTTACAATGCTAGCCATTCTAATCTCCTTATTGTTATTAATCTGTCTAAGCAAAGAAAATGTATTTGCCAGTATGTAAGCTACTCTCGTTCTATGAATGAGTCAAAAACTACCACTATTTACCTGAACTAGTTGAATAGTGCCAGTGCGACTAAAAAGGCACTCCCAACAACTCAACAGACAACTACATCAACAAGGTTAAAGCCTAATCAGTATGTAGCTGATCTGAACCAAAAGGGAAACCTAACGTGGCTGGTGTTTGCGGGAAAGTATTTATTGCATTAGCATGCTCAGCTTCTACTTGGTCCTGCACAATATCGACCTCTTTCGATCTGGGTTCAAGGCCTAATTCTGTTAATAAATGGTCCATAGTTGTTGTATTTTCACCTTCTAATAATAGCTCTGTAGCTACCACAGAGGCCCCTTGGCTCAAGTCAACACCATCGGACGAGCCAGCAGATGAATTCGACACAAAGTCATTAGCTAACTGGTCCACATCAATAGCCCCCGACGTTGATAAAGCCGCGCTAACGTTTGACGTATCTAGCACATCCTGTTCGTATGTATCAAAATCTTCAGCCTCTAACTCGCCGTACTCAATCAACATTTCCTGCACGTGTTCCATGGCTTGCTGCTCACTAACATAGATGCCACCAACACTCTCGACCAACTGTTGAACCTCGGCTTCCGTTGCCGTTCTCAAATCCAGTTCCATGTCACCTAGGGCATCCCGTACAGCCTCAGAGATAACAATGCCATCGCTGGCATCATGATTTTGATCCAGTGACTGCAGGAAAACCGCCATATTTTGCAAGTAATCATCAGCAAGATTTGAACGCTCTACATCAGCAATATCTTGTAAGAAGGTTCGACCAGAGGTCACATCCTCAGCGGTCGCTGTACCCAATACCACGCCACCCACCTTGAAGGTGATGTCGTCACCGTCTTGGTAGTTAAATAGACCCTCTTGGTTTGTTAGGCCGCTCATACCAGACGTGGTTAAGTACTCAACACCTTCTACAACTCCGTCTATTAAAACAGAGGCGTTGGTTGTGGTCGTTGCGCCGCCATTGGACTCGGTCACAATGACCGCTCCGCTGGCCGTAAAGTCGAACGGACCAGCCTTAGTGAGTGTGAAAACTTGTGCCGTGCCAGAGGCGACATTATCAATAGTAAAGGCATTACTTGAGACCGAAACAGCGTTGCCATCACTGTCTTTTACCGTTGTGTTGGCGGGCAAATTGGAGACAGTAATATCGCTTAGACTTTCACTGCCATCCGTATCATTAAGCGTGGCGGTTACGGAAATTTTTCTCTCAAATTTCCCTGCACTCCCCCAAATACCTATAACAGTTTCGAAGTTATTGATAATGATGCTGCCGCCATTAGTGAAATGTATAGTTCCACTTTTGATACCACTATTATTAGTCCAATTCGATTTGCTACTATATAAACTAGAATTGATGACCAGAGTATCTGACCCACCATCACCGGTTACTGATACATTGTTTGCGGTACCCCAGCCCTTAATATAGATAATGTCATCACCATTTCCACCACTGATTGAGCCAACATTCGAGTTGGCTGAATCTTGTATCTCGATATAATCGGCTGATGAAGTGCCATTTTTTGTCTCATTTGAAGCGAGGTAGCTGTCTACAATAGCGTTTAATCCGCTCGCTCCTGATGGCACAGAGGTCGTCGTAGCCC
>JAAERS010000371.1 GCA_024230095.1 Gammaproteobacteria bacterium
ACTACTATTTGGCACTGACTTACCATCAACAAGAGCGCCGATACCCTTTCAGCTAAGCGATATCAATATCATTCTTGAGTCTCTTGGCGATGAAGCAGCGAAAAAAGTTTTAAAAGATAATGCAATTGAGTTTTACAAAATAAAACCTGGTTACTGAGCCAAGCATGAAGCCTCGCCAATTCTCGCTCGGTATTCTCGCTGCCCCTTGGGATTGTCAAGCGTTGGCGAGCAGCCCCCTCAACAGGCTGCTGCTGTAGTTACATCGCTGCTCCCCACGTCAACGCTGTGTGAGAAATTCCATGAGGCCATGAGCGAGCATCTCGGACTCTGAGAGCATCACATCATGCCCTGCATCCAAGACGCTTGTGGTGCCTCCCAACTGCTCCGTATACACCAGGTTGTTCTCCAGCCCGAGAGCCTGATCGTGTTGGCAGGCGAGATAGTGCTTCGGGGCAGGAGAGTGTTGACAGATCAAATTGGATTTCTTCCAAGTAAACACTCAGGGGTTGGCGCTTAAATTGAAATCAGAGCCTCTGCCTGAACTTTTGGTCAATAATAAGCCTTAATTCAACAATTTAATTCGCCTCAAACCAGCATCATGGCCCGATCATCAGCCAACGCTGCTCCTTTGGACATCGCCATTATCGGTGCAGGGCCTGGTGGACTCAGTGCTGCTCACGCCTTGGCAAACCTTGGGTTTTCTGTCGGTATTTCTGACCGCGCCCACATTCTCCGACCGATTGGCGCGGCTCTTGGGCTTGGCGAACAGGGATATGCAGCTCTCAATAACATCAGTTTGATTCTTTCTTATAACTCTAGAAAAAGCTTTCGCACCTAAACGCTCCTAACAAAAACATCGATAGCTAAAGCCGCCATGGCTGAAATCAGTCATTTCAACCAAGCAGAGCATCAAGCTCACAGCATGCTCCAACAGTGTCCGAAGTGTTGTTGCTCTTGACTCCTTCACCGGTTGCAACCATGAGCTGATGAATGCACCAAGACAGCAGCCCTTGCCACTCCTCAAGCTTGACCTCAACGTCTTGGTTCTTCAGGCAGTGAAGACTTTTGTTAGACCACTACCCACCTAGTCAGGGATGTCTATATCATCACCCATTATTGTTTGTTGACCAAACCACACTCAGGCCCCAACACTGAGCTCTCTCAACAATAGCTCCGGAAGAGCATTACAGCCTTTACGTATTTTAGTTTATCAAATTCAAATCGGAGGCTAATTGCGTGCAACTCAACGAAGCTGTAAAAATCAAACCAAGACAAAGTGCAAAAGTGGCAATCTCAAACAAATTGGTATACGTCGCGCCACGCTTTAGAAATTCTGACATAGTAATACTTCCTATACTCGACCCAAAAGCGGAAATCAAGCTCAGGTTTCCCCATACTCTGGGATGCTGCTCAGGAGCAACGCACTCCATCGTTCTCTGAGAGGTCGCTGCTACTACTCCAAGAATAAAGAAGCCTGACAATGCAGACGAAACGACCAACAACCAAATCTGTTCTGTCATTAAAACAATTAGCAGGCTCGCTATTCCGCTTGAAAACATTGTGAATAATGTTGCTCGGCTTCCATATTGGGTAACGAGAAGACCACTACTTGCTGCACCAACTGCAAATCCAAGCCCAAGAAAGCTAAAGACCTGACTGGCTTCGGCTATCGCAACCCCTAAATCATGATGCAAATAATCGGTCATAAAGAGAGTTAGCGGCTGCATACCTATGGAGGCACAGGCATAAGCAAAACAAAGTCCAATCAAGACTTTTTTCTGGTTACCCTTCAAGCGTCCTAACCGAGCAGGGGCAGAAAGCGGCTGGTTAGATGCGCGTGATGTCAACGGCCAAACAGCAAGAGACGCTAGTAAAATAATCAATGATTCATAGAACCAGCCAACCTGCACTTCTTTTTCCAAAACAAATGGAAGAGTTAGAGAGACGAAGAGAGTGAATAAACCAGCGCCAGAAAATGCTACACCCGCCCCAATCTTTTTGAGTTTTTCTGGCAACTGAGAGGCTAAAATTGATGGAGTTAAAACAACCAAAGGTGCAGCTGATAAGCCAGCTATGAATCTTGCAGTGATAAGCCATACAAATCCCAAGTTGAAGGCTGACATGAGTACACCCAACAGACCAAAGCCAAGCCCCATTCTCATGACAGATTGAACCCCGTAGCGCCTAGGCAAAAAGATTGCGACCAGACAACTAGCGATGTAACCTGTGAAATTAGCCCCGCCAAGAATTCCAGCCTGGGGAGCATCGACCCAGCCATCTCTAATCAGTGCTGGCACCAGAGGTGTATATGCAAATCTAGACATACCAAGCGCAATACCAATCGCACAAACACCTGCCAAAACTGACATGAAGGGACTTAAATTCGACTTAAACACAGGAGAATAAATCAAAAAACTTGTTTTGGCCGCATATTATCTTACACTGGATATGACAACCTGAAAAAACCACATACATCGGCTTCAGCATTATTTTAATAATTGAAACCTTAAGAGCACTATCTATACAATATTGAACCAGCTTTAAGCTTGCGTAAATCCCAAGAAAGATCACCAATATTTTTTGTCATGGGTCTCAGACTGGGCTGGGTATAACCCAGTCTAGGAAGGTCGATTTACAGTTTCTTTTTGACAGCCTCTCTGCAGAACTTGCGGGTTTAGGTTTACCCCGTGAGCCGTGCATGACACAAGGCGGCCTGGTGCGCATCTTCAAACGTTGGCCATGGGTGCGGCACAGCTTTAGGCCGAAAGCCACTGCAACGACACCCTGCGCTGGCGTGGTCCGTCAAGCTCCACCAGCATCACCTCTTGATATTGCCCCAATTGCAACTCTCCATGACTGACATTCACGGTGACCTCATTACCAAGCATCAGAGCCTGCA
>JAAERS010000372.1 GCA_024230095.1 Gammaproteobacteria bacterium
AATTGTTGCCGCCTTCCATCCATCTAATACGGCCAGCTTTTGATAATGAAAACTCTAGGCCGTCATTAGCGTTTGTGCCTGTTGATAGATCTTCCAGCTCGTTGTCTGGCGTTGTTTCATCATTAGACTTACTACCCCAAAATGTTTGAGGTTCAGATTGTACACCTGACCACCAACTACGACCTTGAAAGAATGTAAGCGTTGTTGGGTAATTACCTGCAACCCATGATGAAGGCTGACCCCCAAAAGTAACCAAATTAAAAGACCATTGATTTAAATCTATATCATAATTAAGCTTATAAGGCGCTTTATCTTGGCAGACAAAATACATGCTGAATTCGTTTGGCGCCATTTCAACTTGCATTGTCCTTATATCGTCCTCATTCCATGTGTGGCTAAACTCTATAGCGCCGCTACTAGTTAAAGATGATGTTACGGATTTTAAAGAGCGCGAACCATAAACAGGCGTGCCCGACGGTACTCCACCAGGGCTTATATCATTAATACAAGAAAAGGTAATCCAATAAGTTGTTAAGCCATTGGGGTTAAATGTTACTTCAGCATTGTTAACATTAATAAAACTTTGCTCAAGCAAATCACCAGCCCCAACAGTTGTACCTATACTGATTTTCATTGTTGCCGGTACTGCTGGCGTTATGGCTTCACTGACAAAACTAACAAGCCTATCTTCATTCTCTGTGCCCGCAGCAACTGTTACCTCTTGAGAT
>JAAERS010000373.1 GCA_024230095.1 Gammaproteobacteria bacterium
ACTCGTCCAGTTGGTCCTTTTTAATCTCTCGCACGGATTCCATCTGCAACCTGGTCTGCTGCTGCATGTCGTCCCAGGCACTATTGATAGACCACCAGCAAATGCCCCAAAAGGGGAGTCCCGCCATCAGTAAAAAGGCCACCATAAGCTTGTAACGAATGGAAAGGTTGTTGAACCGCTCCAACATAAACTACTCCCAGTGACTGGTTATTATTTTGTATGTTTCCGAAGTCACTTCGAACCATTAAATCTAATTATTGGTGCTAATTCAACTATAGTTTATGTAGTGCCCGCCTCCGGGCACCACTCACCCTAACACCACCCCTACAAACACCCATGCAAATGGTACACTTTATCAATAACATTTTTCATTATCAGTCCTCTGGTTAAATGATTTTTTTCAGCATTGAAGTAAATCATGTACAGCGTGCTACTCAAGCTAACTGACTAACTTCAAGTGCACCAACTTCATCATAGAGAAACCAAACGAAGCGCACCTCAATGGCCAATCGAGCATGTTGTGCCTAAGACTGATAGAGGGTGACTTTTAAAATAATTCCTATACTTTTTCTCTCCATCAAGCGTATGCTCTTTGAGAGATTTGTATAATCGATACAATATCTGCCGGTATTTTTATGTGAAATATCGTTTAACCAAAGGAGCATTGTTATGGATAATTCAAGCAACGACAAGCAAGCAAGGGCTATGGCTGCCAGCACGATTGGTCGTGATTTCCAGTGGGTTACTTTTACCGGGATCATTTCTAATCTTGTTACCTTGTATATTGTCTCGATTGGCACGGAAGCGCTACTAGCAACATCAACCATGATTGTCACAACGGCCATTTTTGTATTTCTAGCAGGCAATAATCAATTGGATAATTTTGCGAACTGGATAGCCGATATGGATGAAACTGAGGCGGCAAGTCACTCGGGTAAAGCCGCACAAGTCGCGCCCTTTGCATTTTGGAAGGCCGTTTATTCACTGTGTTTTATTGCTGTTGCCGTGGCCCAATTGTATAACCTTTGGACATAAGCGATAACCAGACATGTTTTGGCTCCAAATCCATTACTGGTGGGGCCTGCTATGCCTATAGGGGCAGCTAGCTAATAAGTGGCAGCAAGACAGGCGCTAGCAGTGCAGGGCATGCCACAAGCTAACTACCTCCACTATGGTCCTAACCTCTGGGTTAGGGACAGGTATAACTGCGGCAATTTTTTAGGCAATTGCCGAGCCGAAGAAATCCAGCTATAGCCCTGGTGGCCAAACAGGTAGGGCAAGTATTGATTGGCACGCGAATCAATGGTGATGCAATAGGGCACCAGGCCCATTTTTTTGGCTTCGACAATGGCCATGCGAGTATCTTCAATACCATAGCGCCCCTCATAACGATCCAGATCATTGGGCTTGCCATCGGTAACAATCAGTAGCAGCTTCTTTTCTTCAGGTTGGCGTTCTAATAGTGCCGTTGCATGGCGAATGGCGGCACCCATGCGGGTATAAAAGCCCGGTTTTATGGCGGCAATGCGACCCCGTATATGGGCATTGTAGTTTTCACTGAAGTTCTTAATACAATGCATGCGCACATGATTACGTTTACAGGAAGAAAAACCATGCATGGCAAACTGATCACCGGCAGCTTTTAAACTTTCTGCAAACACAAACAAGCTATCACGGATGACATCAATTACTTGTTGTTCATCGTTGACCCAGGCATCTGTAGAAAGGGAAAGGTCAGCCAATAGCAATGTTGTCAAATCCCGCGCAGCTGGGCGCTTTTGGCTAAACAATCTCGCCTCAGCGGGTTGTTGGCCTTGTTGGAGGCTGGCCCAATAATCGACATAGGCTTCTATATCAAGACGATCCCCTTCTAACTGGCCCTTGTGCCAACGGGGAAAAGCGGCCAATTGTTGAAACTGACGTTTTAGGGCCGTGCACGGTTTACGCAAATGTTCAGGCAGTTCGCAAGCCTTAGCCTCGCGGCTTATCATAGGCAGTAGTTGGCAGTAATTCGCCTGCAATTGTTGTTTGCTATAGTCCCATTCTGGGTACCTTATACCCTCACTCAAAACCAAATCATCAGCGGCAGCCGAGGGCAAGTCCAGATCAAA
>JAAERS010000374.1 GCA_024230095.1 Gammaproteobacteria bacterium
CCCAAGCTACTGGGGCGGCAATGGCCGCCATTGCTCTTTTGGCATATGGCATTCCTAAATGGGTAAGCGAAGATCAGTTGAAGGAGGCCGCAAAGTCATTTGCTGTCATCGCTATATTATTTATTATTGTGCAGCTATACCAAATACTTATTTCAGGCATGGCACCAGGTGGCGCTATGGATTGGGTAAGTACAATAGTAACGATTCTCTTTGCAATTGGCTTTCTCATGAAGTCCAAATAATATCAACTTAGCAAAAGGAGGCCGTTAATGGCCTCCTTTTTATTCCTAAAACCGTTTCTGGTGTGTCTATGTCAGCTAAACTCAAGTTTCTGCTGCCTATTCAGGTAGATGAGAGTGGACCTTCCAAAATACACATTTATTAGCTTCAAACTTGGCAAAATACATCACCGACAATGTTGGCCCCTCCTCTGGAGTCATGCTATGCGTCCCACAAATAATATTATCGTCTTCGTGATAAACGACCCAATCACCGATCGTAAAACCGCCTTCTCCAACCCAGGACAAAACAGTCGTTTTATCTTCTTGTTCTCCTTGTGAGCGTTCAAATATAAAATTATCTGCCAGCATATCTGATAATGGTTTTGTACCGCCATTATCAATTGCTCTTTTCCATTTATCTAACGAATTGCGTGCTAACGACATACTAATCTCCTTATACATTATTGTTTTGGCTGTTATACAGCCAACCCTACAAGAGCCATCAGGCCCATATTTCTTAGGCCTAAACAATACCCTTTGCACCATATGCAATCTAGTTCAGATTCTGTACTGGCATAGAATCATACCCAACAACATGGTTTTGGCTGCGCTAAGTCAATAAGGTGAGAAGTTTAGATAGGGTTGTTTATTTATTTTACGGCAAGTTCATAATATGACTTAAACCTGAGTTCTATCAACGTTGGCATTATTCAGGGCGGGTATTTATCAGGCAATAGGTGACATGCTAGAACAAAAGAGGATTGCACAGGGGTCGGTGCGATGGGGAATCGTGAGCCAGATGGAGGGAGAGCAATAGCTGGTCAACCCCACCATCTGACTGATTGTTTATAAAATATGTGGGTTAGTAATCCCCTTTTTTGCCTACACCTGTGTAAACAAAATCCCATTCTAGGTTGAATGGTGCCCACCATTTGCCCACACCGGTTTCCTTGTCGGTATGGCGGTAGAAGCCATTGATTGGTGGTGGAGAAATGTGATACGAAAGGTGATAACTGCCCACACCATCTAGTTGGATGTTGTTGGCATAGTGAGGTCCGTCAGACGCAACCATCGGCATGAAAGTGCCATAGGTGGACCAGTTGGAGTCCTGCTTGGTGATCAAGTAAGACACCTGTAGGTAAGGCATCCACTCACCCTCACCAAAACCATTATTGTTGCCTTGCAGGGCGTGAATATCAGCTTCCAGGTGGATATCGGTAGGGGCCATCATTCCTGGCAGCATGGGTACCATCTTAGTTGGCTGTAGATAAACCGCGGCAACTTCCATACCATTTATTTCTACCGGGTCGCCAATTGGGAATTCGCCAGCTTGCGCCAGATTTGCTAGGGCCAACCCAACTGTCCCAGAGATTAACGCCAAACCAAGTTGTTTTATCATTACTTTACTCCTTAAGTGATAATGCGATAGTTCGCAATATTAAAAATATTGTGGGGCCAAAAAATTTCAAATTATAAGATTGAGTTCAAACGCCAAAGATGCCTGGCCACCACGCTAGGGCCACCAGAAGGGAACCGGAAAAGCCAGGCATTAAAGGTAACCACCGCTGATGAGGTTTGAGCCCTTGTGTTGCTAAAATGTGCTGCCCAAGCCACAGGCTCCAGGCGATACTGAGACCAAAAATAATAAGTTTGATAGCCACAGCCAGACTAGGATTAATAGCTTCGATAGGAATAAAGAGTGTACCTCCGAGGCCAATAATGAGAGATACCATCGCGACTGGAGCATATTGGTATCCGAGTTCTACAAAACGAGTTTTTAAATTGCTGTCAGCGCCCATTCGCCCTGCCAAATAGGCGGCCATTAAGGTTGTGAAACCAAGTAGCGTGGCAAGTATCATCATCACCAGCGTCATAAAGCTCACTATTGAAATAAAGTCTAGCCAGTTAAATATCTCGCGGCGCAGAGGGTGCACGCTCATGAGCCATGCTGGGCCGCTATCACCAATCCAGTACCAGCCTTGTCGTAACGCCCATTCACCAAATTGTCGGCGTAGTTGTTGGTATTGTGGCAATACCAACCATAAAAAGCCGCCTAGCGCTATGCCCGTGCCCAGAAACATAAATGCCACTTCAAAGGGGTTCGCATTGTGAGATCGAATTTTTTCAATTTCTTCACCTGGCCGGCGTAGTCGTAAGAATAAGCCACCTCTTGCCTGAGGTTGGATGCACCGAAAGCACTCTATACAATGACGGGACTCTTGCTTACGCTTAATATCGATCATGGTGGGGCAAATGGTTTTCTCTGTTTGTCGATCACCCCCAAGGCGCAACTTTTTAGGCATAAACTGCACCGCACCTAGGCGGGAGAAGACCCCAAGCAAAAGACCAATAGGGCAGGCGTGTCGACACCAGGCCCGTTTGTTTTTTCCATAGATATAGCCGATGACAATAGCGACCAGAAGGGTGCCTCCAAAGATTTCTGCCACAGCTTCTGGGTGGTCTCGAACGCCCACCGTTTGCCCCAATAAGGTAATGATTAAAAAACTGACAATGGGTGTGCCTTGCCAGCTCAGCCAAGAGGGTATGGCACGTTGTAACCCCTTTTTATTCGCCCATTCGGAGGCGGCGCCCATTGGGCACAAGATCCCGCACCAACTGCGACCGGTAAAAATCACCGACAAAAATACCAAGGGAAACCATAGACCCCACATGGCAAAGTTAGCAAAGCGGGTGAAATTATTGAGTGCCGTTGAATTCTCTGGTGCTTCTGGCAGCGCCAAGGGCAGGAATATCACCACTAAAAAGGCCATGAACATAAGGCTGTGAAGCCAAACCAATTTGGTGCGATGCCGGACCAGCAAGTTTTCAGAATAGGCCGCCACACCCGGCCAGATGCCCGGCCTTGCGGTGCCATTTACGTGAAGTAATGGAATCAATTTTGGGTTTGAATTCATGCTAGTGTCTTGGCTTTGTGCAACGTATTTTGGCTTTGCTTCCA
>JAAERS010000375.1 GCA_024230095.1 Gammaproteobacteria bacterium
CGCAATACATCGTCACTGGTGCTGGTGTTGCCATTAAAATTAATCCGCCGCACATAGGTGCGTTTGCCGGCGCGCAGCAAAAACTGCAAATCAACCGTATTTTCCTGGGCATTCACCAAAGGCATGGGTTGCACCTGGGCAAAAGCAAAACCACTATCACCAAATACCTGCTTCACCTCCTTCGCGATATTGAGCAGAGCCAAACGCGAAAAGGTAGTACCAGGCAAGGCCATTACCAGATCATTGACTTGCTCTTCGGCCACGGGCATTTCACCCGCAATAGTCACTTCACCAACCTTAAATTCAGCCCCTTCATTAATATTAATAGTAATAAACACCTGCGTTTTATCAGGCGAAATAGCTACTTGGGTGGACTCAATATTAAACAGAACATGACCACGGTCTAAGTAATAGGAGCGAATCGTTTCCAAGTCAGCAGTAAGTCTTTCACGAGAATATTGACTAGACTTGGTAAATAATGACCAAAAGTTTTCTGTTTTCAGAGTCATCATGTCCCGCAACTGGTCATCACTGTATTTATCATTGCCCACTATATTGATATGGCTAATCACCGAGTTGACCCCCTCATTCACCTCAACTTCAAGGCCAACACGGTTTTCCTCCAACTCCTGCACTCGCGTTTGTACCAACACGGCATAGCGTCCCATCGCGTTGTATTGGCGCTCTAACTCCAACTCAATCTGCGCCAAGGTGGAGCGTTGGAATATTTCACCCTCAATCAGGTTAGCGCCTTTTAACGCGCCTTGCAGTTGCTCCGTAGTAATAAGTTTGTTGCCAGCTAATGTAATACTGGCGATTGCGGGACGCTCTTTTAGTTGAATCACCAAAATACCATCGTCACGCTGCAGGACAATATCTTCAAAATAGCCACTTTTAAATAAACTACGAGTTGCCGCCGCCAGCGCACGCTGATCGGCTTGGTCACCCACTTGCAAGGGCAGATGTTGAAACGCTAAAGCCGCATCTACCCGCTGCAGGCCTTCGATGCGAATGTCTGTAATAACAAATTCAGCCGCATGGGCCAATTGCACTGTTAGAGTCATAAAACTAAGCAAGACACCAAGTAACAATCGTTTCATCATAATAACATCCACTTTTTCAGCATTAGATTGGCACCTTTACAAACGTGCCACATCATTAAATAAGGCAATAAACATGATCATCAATACCAACATCATACCAATCCGCAAACCAATCCTTTGCACCTTATCAGGAACCGGCTTTCCGGTTACCATCTCAATTAAATAATATAACAAATGTCCGCCGTCCAACATAGGCACAGGTAGCAAATTCAATACCCCCAGGCTAACACTCAGGTATGCCATAAAGGAAACAAATGACATGAGCCCCATGGACGCCGAACTAGATGCCACCTGAGCAATACTAATAGGGCCACTCAAATGCTCCACAGAAACTTGGCCAACTAGCATACTTTGCAAGGTCTGCAAGGTGAGTGACATCATTTGCCATACTTGATACACACCCAGCCCAAGGGCTTGAAAAATGTTCAAATCAGGAGTTTCTAATAAGCTATCAGGCCAAGCCAAACCCACGACACCAACGCCAATCAAACCGATCAAGCGGCCATCGGCTAGCTCCTTGCTATGCAAGCGCAAAGTCGCCTCACGGGCTATCCCTTGGCGCTCAAAGGTAATATCCACCAATTGATTGGGCGACGCCTGCACCCTGCTTACAAAGACAGCATAATCAGTCACAGGTTCATTATTAAAGTGGGTTATCTGATCAGCAGCCTGCAAACCTGCCTGCTCAGCCGCCCCGCCCTCTATGATTCGTTCCAGTACAACAGCGACTTGTGGCCGCCAAACTGTCAAGCCTAACTGCGCAACTGGCGAGACCTGCAGGTCAGTGGCTAGCCAGTTTTGCACAGGCAATTGATAAGTTTGCGCATAACCTCGCGTTGGCAGAACCTGCTTATTACGTTGTTCTTTAGGTGTTTGCGCCTGCCGCTGCAATTCCTGCTCTAATAGGGGTTGTGCCAAAATTTCTATTTGCCCCGTGTCTCCCAAGCGATGCAGCAACTGCAGGTGAACTTGATTCCAACTAGCTGTCTCTACGCCATCCACAGCAACAATACGCTGACTAGACTGCAATCCTGCCTGGGCTGCAATCGAAGACTGTTCTGGGGCACCCATGACGGGTATAAGGTGAGGCACACCCGCATACTGCACACCGCTATACAGCAGTGCAGCAAAAGCCAAATTAATTAACGGCCCCGCCGCCACAATAGCAATGCGCTTATAAATATTTTGCTGATCAAAAGCACTGGACAAGTGCGCAGCTGACACCGTTTCATTGCGAGTATCCAACATACGCACATAACCGCCTAGGGGTATGGCGGCAATCACATATTCGGTGCCATCACGACCAAGGCGACGCCAAATTGGCTTACCAAAGCCCACCGAAAAGCGCAGCACCTTGACACCGCACCAGCGGGCCACAAAAAAATGCCCAGCCTCGTGCACGGCCACCAAAACGGCAATGGCAAACAGTGTCACAAGAATGGTGAATGGTAATGAGTCTGTTACAGACAACATAGAATGGAAACCTTAGCAACCAAGGCTACTGGCCAATTTAACTTAAGCACCTAGGTTCAACAAACACAGCGCAAATACCGGCGCCGCTGCCGTCAGACTGTCAATACGATCCATGACACCCCCATGGCCGGGTAACAACTTACCACTATCCTTAATGCCACAATGGCGCTTGAACATGCTTTCCAGCAAATCGCCCACAACCGAAGCAAACAGCACAAACAAGGCAAGTAGGTAGATCCCCAATGAGGCATTGTTAGAAAAATCAAAAAACGGCTTGGCCAAGAAAGTCACCAACATGACAGTCAGCACGGCACCACCGACCCCAGCCCACGACTTGGCAGGGCTAACACGCGGCATTAGCTTACGTTTGCCATAGCGCTTGCCCGCAAAATAGGCTCCCGTGTCGGCTCCCCATACCAGCAATAATAAGTACACAATCAACCAAGGTCCCGCTTCCATTTCACGCACCTGCACCATGGCCAACCAAGTAGGCACCAGCACCAGCATACCGACAATGCCTTTACTATAGCGGTTGCGCCAGAAGCTAGTAAAACGTGGATAACGCGCCACCAAAAAGGCGGCGACAAGCCACCAAATGGCAGCGATGGTAAATATAACGGATTGGCAGGGCAGTAGGTATTTGCCGGTGACCAACATGGCAAGCAAAGCCAACAACACGTAGGCAATGCGTTGACTAGTGTGCATGAGTCGCATCATGATGCTCCACTCCCAAGCACCCATGAGCACGACCAGTCCCATGAAAACAGCAAACCAAGGCCCCGGCAACAAAAACACGGCCCCCAGTGTTACTGGAGCTAACATTAATGCGGTAATTACACGCGATTTAAGCATATTGTTATTTTGTTGTGCCAGCACCCGATCCAATTAGGTGCTAGGTTCCTGTTCTAATAGCTGTTCAGTTGTCTGGCCAAATCTCCGTTGGCGAGAACTATACTCAACTAGTGTATCGACAAACTGCTGTTCTTTAAACTCTGGCCATAAAGTTTGTACAAAAATAAACTCAGCATAAGCCAACTGCCAAAGCATAAAGTTACTGACACGCTGTTCACCGCTAGTGCGTATACACAAGTCCACTGGTGGCAAATCACCCAAGCAAAGCCAGTTTGTCAAACGCGACTCATCAATATCTTCTACCCGCATCAAACCATCACGCACTGCAGCGGCAGCCTGACGCGCAGCACAGGTTATATCCCATTGACCACCATAATTGGCCGCAATATTGAGCTGCAGACCCGTATTGTGACGGGTTAAGTCTTCGCCCCGGCTAATTAGCCTCTGCAAATCTGGTTGTAGAGCCTGTATATCTCCAATAACGCGCAAACGTATATTGATTTCATGAAGTTTGCCCACTTCACGTTTTAACACATATACAAACAAGCTCATCAACGCCTTCACTTCTGAAGGTGGACGACGCCAATTCTCGCTACTAAAGGCAAATAAGGTTAGGGCTTGAAGCTTATAATGCACGGCCATTTCAATAACAGCCTTAACGGCGTCAACACCCGCTTTGTGTCCTGCCGTACTCGGCAAGGCCCGCGCCTTAGCCCAACGATTGTTGCCATCCATAATAATGGCAACATGCTGGGGCAGGTTGGTGATTTGGGTATCCCATTTTGCGACTCTAGGGGCAGCCATATTTGTTCCTTTCTTGACTGAACAGACCTAGACTTCCATCAGATCTTTTTCTTTGGCTGCCAAAGTCTGGTCGACCAACTCGACATGCTTGTCAGTGACCTTTTGAATGGCCTCTTCTCCGCGACGAGCGTCGTCTTCGGAGATATCTTTGTCCTTCAACAACTCTTTGATATCACCATTGGCATCACGACGAATATTGCGTACCGAAATACGTGATTTCTCAGCTTCTTCACGGGCTTGGCGAATAAAGCCACGGCGGGTTTCCTCGGTGAGTGCTGGCATGGGCACACGGATAACTTCGCCACTGGTAGCTGGATTTAAACCCAAATCAGCTTTCATTATGGCCTTTTCTATTTCTGGGATCAGGGGCTTTTCCCAAGGCACAACAGCCAAGGTGCGACCGTCTTCCACATTGATGTTAGCCAACTGATTTAATGGCGTATCAGAGCCATAGTAGGACACCATAACCGAGTCCAAAATACTTGGATGTGCACGGCCTGTGCGAATTTTCTTAAAAGCCACATCTAGGGCTTCACGCGTTTTCGCCATGCGTTCGTCAGCATCATCGCGAATATCATTAATCATTGTTATCTCCAACTGTAGGCAACTTCACATTAACCAAGGTGCCTTCATGGCCACCCACTACTAGGTTAATCAAAGCACCTGGCTTATTCATATTGAATACCCGCACCGGCATGCCTTGATCACGACACAAGCACATGGCGGTTAAATCCATTACGCCCAATTGGCGTTCAATAGCTTCATCAAAAGTCACAAAATCGTATTTTTCTGCAGACGGATCTTTAACCGGGTCTGCGGTATAAACGCCATCTACTTTAGTGGCCTTTAACACGGCATCGGCTTCTATCTCTATACCCCGCAAACTGGCTGCCGAATCCGTCGTAAAGAACGGGTTGCCGGTGCCGGCTGAGAAGATCACCACGTTGCCTTGCGACAAGTAAAGCATAGCATTACGGCGATCATAATGATCTACGACACCACTCATAGGAATAGCGGACATGACGCGCGTGGTAATATTAGACCGCTCTAAGGCGTCGCGCATGGCCAGTGCGTTCATTACGGTGGCCAACATACCCATGTGGTCGCCGGTAACACGGTCCATGCCAGCTTCGCTCAGGGCCGCACCACGGAACAGGTTACCGCCCCCTATTACCAAACCAACCTGAACACCAATACCTACCAGCTGACCAATTTCTAAGGCCATGCGATCTAGAACTTTAGGATCAATACCGAAGTTCTCGTCACCCATTAGGGCCTCACCACTAAGCTTTAACAATATACGCTTATAACGCGGCTGACGCTTATCGAACGCGGGCATATTCAATTCTCCAAATGCTACAGGTGGCTTATTC
>JAAERS010000376.1 GCA_024230095.1 Gammaproteobacteria bacterium
CAGACTGACATATCGCATGGGCGGTAGTCGTCGTCGAAACGTTCCTGATCAATTAGAGCAGCCAATGATGAGAAACGAACATATTGTTCGTGCTCATCAGACCCCAGAGGTTGGCAATAACACAAACGGCCTTCCGTGGAACATCATCCACGTTGACAACTCAGCCCCAGCTGGTGGTAACGGTACCGTACAAGCACCATTTAATACTCTCGAACAAGGTAACCTAGCTGCGGATGCTGCAGGTGACGTTGTATTTGTTCATACAGGCAACGGCACCTACAACCAAACAGCAGCATTCACGCCACAATTTGCAGAACAATTGCTTATTGGTGACGGTGCAATGTTCTGCCTTGATACGACGTGTGGCCCAATCAACATGCAGCTTACGAACACACGGCCAACCATCAGTAACGGAAGCGGCGCGAGTGTTATACTGGGTACTGGTGGTGGCGGCGGCCCCATTGGCTTTACAACTGCCAACTTTATTGTGAGTGGATCCAGAATTGGTGTTGAAGCAACGAACGCGGCTTTGGCTGGCAGTACAGCCGAGGTCATTAATTATAAAATAGAACCGGGGTCGACCGGCGGCTTCCACACCGGGCTTCAGTTAACCGGCGTTGTGGGCGAAGTTAATGTCGTGAATACGAGTATCACCGACATGAATGACACCGGAATAAAGATTGACGGTGGCACACCGACCCTCACTTACCAAGGCACAGTCAGTAATGATAATGGTTTAGGCACAGGTAGCACTTCACCACTTATTGATATTCGGAATACCACTGGCGGCACCATCAGCATCGCTGCTGGCTCAACACCGGGCACTTACCAGGCCGGTGACCCGAACTGCCTTGTCGCAACTACCGTCCAGAATAGTCTCTCGGACATCGGAGGCGGTGGCATTGTTATCGATAAGAGCAATTCCGATATTACGATGGATAATCTCACGATCACCAACAGTGTGAATGAGGCTATTTCTGTAACAAATTCTGGCGGAAATATTAAGATTGGCCTTGGTGGCCCTGCGACCATTACTCAGATACCAGGAACTCTGCTTTCGCCATCCGCGGCTGGCATTGTTGTTGATGGAGCAGATCCAACATTTACATACAGCGGTTCCATTACCAATCTTGCAGGCTCTGGAAATGCCGTCTTCGTAAATGACACAGGGCCAACCGGTAGCGTCACTGTCACCAACCCAGGTGATCGTTCAAGTGAATCTGGGGCGGGGCTCGTGGTCAGCAATAGCTCGGGTGATGTCACCATTGAAAACTTCAATATCACAGACACCACCGGGCCTGGCATTCTGGCGCAGAACAATA
>JAAERS010000377.1 GCA_024230095.1 Gammaproteobacteria bacterium
CTAACTTAGGGCGCATGAAAGCCACAAACTTATTCTCTTCTTGCCGTTTGGCGTTATCCAAGTATTGTTTCAGCTTGTTGAATTCTTGTGATTGCTGGGTGATTTGCAATTTTAACTCTTGCACTTCTTCAGCGCTCATCAAGGCTTGGTCTTCTTGATATCGCTTCTGCAAAGCCTGCACTTGTGTAGCAACAGACTGCATCCGTTGGCTTTGGGGCTGTAACTGTTGACTTAACTGCTGACCAAGCTGTTTAGCGGCCTGGGTTGCAAACAGCGCTTTTTCGGGACTAAACACAGCCATATTCTGTGCTAATACCAAACTACTAAAGGCGATACCTACCAACAACAGCAGGCCTTTAGACAATGTATTCATGCTCTATTCCTTCTACCTAAGGAGCTAGCCCATGCCATGCACAAGCTAGCTCGATCCTTAATATGAACGACCCAAAGTAATATGGGTCCGAGTCACTCTATCCGAGGCTTCTGACTTCAAGGGTTGCGCCATGACCAAGGTCAAGGGCCCGACGGGGGTCAACCAAGCCAAACTAAACCCAGTTGAAGAGCGCAGTTCCGAGGTCGCAAAGCCGCCTTTCTCAAATACGTTGCCCACATCCATAAATAACATGGTACGAACCGATGGCATGTCAGTAAACAATGGGAAAATAAACTCTCCCGTGGCCGCAGTTAAGGTCTGACCGCCAATCGGTGTACCGGTCACCAATCCTGTGTCAGTTGGACCTAAGGAGTTATTCCCAAATCCACGTACCGAACCATAACCACCGGCATAATAGTTGGCAAAAGGCGGGTTGATTGAAGTGTCGCCATAAACATCGGTATAACCCAATTGCGCACCAAACGAAGCTACATAACTGGAAGTTCGATCCAAAGGTGTAAAGAAGCGGTAATTGTAGGTGGCCTGATAGTAACTTAAATCACTAGTAGGTAGCGCTAAATACAGATTCAGCTTATGGGAGCGGCCTTGGGTCGGAAACCAAAAATCGTTGAGGTTATTATCGTTCCAGGTAACGGTACTTTTCCATTGCTGATAAGAGGTGCCTTCGGAGTCAGTAAAAGTAGACAAATAGTCTGTGGGTGAGCTAGGCAGGGTCAAATCAATCTTTTCATAACCCAAATTAAAGTCCAAACGTGAGTAATCCGACACAGGGTAGCCAAAACTCATCCCTACACCGATACGATCCGTAGCATAGTTGCTCACATCAATCTCTGAATAGTCACGTTTTTGATAAGTCAGATCAATGCCGCGGCTCACGCCATCCACTGTGTAATAGGGATTGAGATATTTGAAATTATACTCTTGAGTACTAGAACTAGAACTAAAACCAGCCTCCAGCTTATTGCCACTACCCAAAAAGTTGTTTTGATTGATAGAGCCACCCCAAAATGCGCCGTCGCCATCCGTATAACCAACCATAACACTCCAATCGGCAGTCAAACCTTCAACCACATCGAAGTCTACATCCAACATATCGTCAGTACCAGCAACGGCTTTGGTGCTGGCATTCACCTCGGTGAAAAAACCCAAACGCTGCAAACGCAATTTAGAGGCATTAATATCCGCGAAAGAAGCTACCCCACCTTCCATCTGGCGCATTTCTCGACGCAATACATCGTCACTGGTGCTGGTGTTGCCATTAAAATTAATCCGCCGCACATAGGTGCGTTTGCCGGCGCGCAGCAAAAACTGCAAATCAACCGTATTTTCCTGGGCATTCACCAACGGCATGGGTTGCACCTGGGCAAAGGCAAAACCACTATCACCAAATACCTGTTTCACTTCCTTCGCGATATTGAGCAGAGCCAAACGCGAAAAGGTAGTACCAGGCAAGGCCATTACCAGATCATTGACTTGCTCTTCGGCCACGGGCATTTCACCCGCAATAGTCACTTCACC
>JAAERS010000378.1 GCA_024230095.1 Gammaproteobacteria bacterium
ACTGGCAGGCAGACACACCTTTACCCAACTGCACACCCGATCACGATATGATTTGGCGGGTCGATTTTGTGCCGCCTCATCAAGGCACCTTCTATTTTACCTCTACGGAATACGAAGCAACCACATTGCCTGCCAGCAAAGCCAATTAAGGAAAAATGGACATGACTCTAAAAGCCAAACTCTCATATCTATTGGGCCTTGTGCTACTATTTTGTGCCGGCATGTGGGCTGCTAGTGAAGATTTTTTTCAAAATAACCAACCCAATACCTATACAACTTTGGGCGGTGACTTCACACTCAACAGTCATACTGGCGAGGTGAATCTTAAGGATTTTAGAGGCAAACTGGTGGCCCTCTACTTTGGATTTATGTCTTGTCCCGATGTTTGCCCAACGGCCCTGTCATCATTGTCTGCCGCCCTCCGTAGCCTAAACACCAAACAACAAAATCAAATCCAACCTCTTTTTATTAGTGTTGACCCGGCTCGAGATACGTTGGAAAACATCGCCGCCTTTAGCACTTACTTTCACCCCTCCATGAAGGGGCTATCGGGAGACCTGGATTATTTGGAAAAGCTGACTCGCCAATATGGCGCCTATTTTCGCCACATTCCTTTAGAAGACTCAGCCTTAGGTTATACCGTAGATCACACTTCACGCATTTACATAATCAATCAAGACGGCGTTTTGATTGAGACTATCCCCCATGCCACCCCGGTCACTAAGATAGTGACCATTTTAGAGAAATATTTATAGCCAGACACGGCTTTACTGGATAAGTGCCAGCACGAAATTATTTTTGATCAGGCCAAAAGAAATCAGACTCATGTAAGCTGCCACCAAACTCCTTTTGCAACGCATAGGACCACTGGGCTGCTCGTGACGGCAACCCGCTGCGTATATATATCCTTGCCTGGTTGGCTACAGCAAACCGAAACTCACGATCATCATGTGCCTGGCCATTTAAGTTATCGGCGCTAGCATGAAACTTACGCTGACAGGCCTGAGAAAACACCCACTCCATGGCTTGAGGCTTCACTTCTACCTGCTCAAATTCTGTCTGTTGTGCACTGGTTCTGCCATCAGGCCGATACCAATAACCAAAATCTTCTAACAAACGACGTTCATCGCCAGCCACGCACCAGTGGGCCACTTCGTGCATGACGCTGGCAAAATAGCCATGGGCAAAAACAATCCGGTGATAAGGCGTTTGTCTGTCGGCGGGTAAGTAGATAGGCTCTTCTTTTCCAGCCATCAAACGCGTATTGTGTGACTCTGAGAATAACTCATTGAATAGCACAATGAGCCGCTTAACGGTCTCTTCCATTTTGTAAATTCTAATGCATCATTGAACACTTGGGGTTATTATAGCGCATTCAATTCATACACACCCTTACCCATGTCAATTGTCATACAAACCTTCCAATCCTGGCAACCGTGGCGGCAATTTATAAAACTAGCCACACCAATTTTGGTCGCTGAGATATTACACTTAAGCTCGACAGTGGTAGATACCATTATGGCCGGCCAATATTCATCTACTGATCTGGCGGGTGTATCAATTGGCGGTAGCACTCTATTTCCC
>JAAERS010000379.1 GCA_024230095.1 Gammaproteobacteria bacterium
CGCCGTCTTCTGTCACAGCAGAAACGGTGTAGTGCATGGTTGTGATCATGCCGTCAGCGAGAGTACGGTCGCATTGACCGACTTTCCAGGTGTAGGTGTTTGCCATGAGAGGAAATTCCTTAATAGCAGTGTACGAAAAAAACCCCGCGTTGCCACGGGGCGGGTTACGCGCTAGGCAATGCCAGCATCACCTAGACGCTGTTCAAGGGTTTCGATCTTTGCGATAGCTTCCTGTAGTGCGGCAGTCAGCAGTGGCACCAGTTTGGATTGGTCGATGCCTTGGTAGACAGGGTTGCCATCATCATCAACTTCATTGTGCGTTCCCCTGACAGCTTCTGGTACAACAGCTTGTGCTTCGTGAGCAAGGAAACCGTCAACAGTTTTATCAGCATCAGCGATAAAATTAAAGCGCCTAGGCGATAATTGTTTGATACGATTAATACCATCAGCAAGGTCTACAACGTTTTCCTTAAGTCGATAATCAGACGAAGTTTCAAAAGTAGTCGCACTTCCACTGATGCTAATTCCACCCACGGTACCATTTGGGTTTCTAAAAGCTTGTATAGTGCGGCCAGTTGTTGTGCCTACTTCAGTGACTGCTTCAATAACATCTAAACTGTCGTTATATTGAATACCAAAAGAATTATCAACTTGGCCAACTTGTAGATAAACTGGTTGAGATCTAGAAACAACGCTGGCTCCTTTGATCAATACGGTGCCACCATTCGTAATCCTCATCCGCTCTTGAGCGTCAGCAGTACCACTAGGCTTCGTATAAAATTCTAAATATCCAACGTTATTATTCTGTGTTCCAGAATGCGTGGAAATTACCCCATTAATTCCTGCAACACTAAATCCATCTAATGATTTAAATACCAGTCCTGCACGGTTGCCGTTGGTTGCACTACCTTGTTGAATTGCCAAACCATGCTGTAATCCTGTTGTGTGTGTAGATGCACGTTTTACTGTTACAGCGCCCGAGCTATCAATCCTCATCCGCTCCGTCGGAGAAGGATCCCCGTCGGCAGTAGTCGAGAACGTTAATCTCGTCGGCTGGCTAGATCCAGAGGTCCAAGTTCCGCCATCCCTCAATACTTGAATGCGTGCGGCAGTTGTATGACCACTATCTCCAAAATCTAATTTGCCAAGAGAAGAATCAGCCGTC
>JAAERS010000380.1 GCA_024230095.1 Gammaproteobacteria bacterium
AATGGCGAATCTAATATGATGGGGATTTTTGAGTCGATTTTGTTGTGATGGATTAAGTGCTCAATATCAAACAGCAGCTCTTGGGTTCGCCCTACTGAAAATGCGGGGATGATGATTGCGCCGCCATCTTGCAGTGAACGCTCTATTATTTCTTGTAAGCGTTTTGCTCTGGTTTCTACACTGTCGTGAAGTTTGTTACCGTAGGTGCTTTCTATTACTAATAAGTCGGCACGTTTTGGTGGGATTGGATCGGGTAATAATGGGGTATTTGATGGACCTAAGTCACCTGAGAATACGACGATTTCATTGTTGGGAAGTTTGATTTCGACATACGCAGAGCCAAGAATATGACCGGCGGGTTGGAACCGGAGGAGCAGGTTTAAGGATTCAGGACGCTTCGCTTTCAGGACAGAGCTAGAAGATTTAGAGTAAGAGCGGGAAGAAAGCGGGATTCGGTGCCACTGGTTGTAAGGGATGGGTTTTATCTGTTTCTTTATTAAATCTAATACTCTTGTTCTTTGGCCTTTGTTTAAACCTAGTTGCAATTTTAAGCCATCATCGAGCATTAATGGGACTAACTCTGCTGTGGCTGGTGTGCAATATATGGGTTGCTTGAAGCCTTTGGCTAATAACCACGGTAGCCGTCCGATGTGGTCGATGTGGGTATGGGTGAGAATTAATGCTTTTAGGTGGGAGATAGGAAATTCGATGTCGAGTTTTTTGTTATTGCCATGTTTATCTTTGGCATCTTTGCCTTGAAATAATCCGCAGTCGATGAGTATGCCATGTTTGTTGCCGTTGTTATTAATGTTGAGTTCGTGGCAAGAGCCGGTGACGCCAAGTTTGCCGCCGTGGTGTTTTAGGGTGATTTCGAGGTTGGTGGTTTGG
>JAAERS010000381.1 GCA_024230095.1 Gammaproteobacteria bacterium
TACGGGCTTTGGGTGGTTAGAGTGTGTCCCCCACCCTTATTTCCCCACCCTTACGACAGGTTGTTATTTTGCAGCTATTCCCCACCTTTACGTCTCGGTTACTTGGCGTTACGGTTAAAGCCTTAATCACAGGTTGTTGTTGAACTTCTTTCCTCATTTCTGTTGTTTTGGGTCCACCAAAACGTAATTTCAAATCAGCAGTCACCCTGGATTCAAAATTTTCGTCATAGGAATAACCAACACCAGCCTGTAGTTGATTGCTGATGTCATATTCGAGCCGTGCTTTCACGCCAGATCCTTCAGCATAGTTTTCAAATATTTCTGGATCCTTCTCGCAGGTTTGGTAGTAATAACCTGCCAATAAGGATAATGAACTGCTGATGTTGTAGTTAACATCAAGGCCGACAGTTGTTAACGGTTCTGCGCCAAAGCTACTATTAATCAGTGCGACATTGTCTGAGCCATAGCCATATTCCCCAACCGGTATTAATCCATAGACATTCGCACCCCATTTGTTGCTTTGTAGTTCTGCATTCACAGCAACCTGCTGAAAGAACGGTGTTTGTGAATTAAAGACTTCGATGCCATTGGTTGTTGCACCTGTTGCCATCGGCCTGCTGTCATAGCCAGCATTGATGCCATACATCGTGCTGCGATCACCATTTAGCCAGCGGTAGCCGAAGCGCGTTGAAGTCGATATGGTGGTGCCAGCAGCGGTCGTTTGTCCGATGCTGCTGTAGCTCTCGTAATCAGCGAAATTGGCGTTAGCGAGGACATCAAGAAGCCAGACGCTGTTGTCGCCAACAGAGAGAGGCAAGAACCCACCAATACCTGCTTGGTTTGGTGTTCCTGCTCCTTGCAACGCCCCTTGAAACCCAATAGTTGGTTTGA
>JAAERS010000382.1 GCA_024230095.1 Gammaproteobacteria bacterium
CCTACAAGGTTCGTAGCGGGGACAATCTATCGAGAATCGCCTGGCGCTTTAATATCACTGTCAAAGACATCCAACGCTGGAATAGTGATCTAAAAAAATACCTGCAACCTGGGCAAAAGTTGACCTTATATGTTGATGTCACTAAAGCGCGCGGGTAATCAGTCTTTCCACTTTTAATTCCAGACTTAGTGTTCTTTGCAACAAACACCCAGCATTTTTTAAAATGGTAACTATCGGTTGGGAATGAAGAATGGACGGACTATCTAATCACATTGCTTTAATGCAAGACCGACAAGGGCATATTGTGTAGTGAGTGTGAGACAGCTCTGTTTGTTATGTTTGCTGACGGCCAGCCTGGCCGACAACGACAGAGCTATCTCAATGAGCCCCAACTGATGTGAGGCTTTCCAAAGCGAGTATTTAAGCTAATTTATAGCTTGTCATCAACACCCTGCACATACCAGTCCATGCCCAGTAGCACGCCAAGATCAATGACTTCGCCTTCACCTGCGGCTAAGCTGCCATCTTGCTTGTAGATAGGTCCTGTGAATGGATGCAGATCACCACTAGTGATCGCTGCCGTAGTCGCTTCAGCCATGGCCTTTACGTCTGCTGGCATATTTTCAAAGGCACCCATACCGACCATCTCGTCGCCCATGCCACCAAATGTATCCGTACTTTCCCAAGTGCCATTAAGAACAGCTTCAGTACGATCAATATAATAGGCTGACCAATCATCTATAATGGATGTCAGTACAGACTTAGGTCCGAATGCTGACATATCAGATGCTTGACCAAAGGCATATACACCCTGCTCTTCAGCAACCTGCACAGCAGCCGTGGAGTCCGTATGCTGGGTGATAATGTCGGCACCTTGACTAATCAGCACCTTGGCGGCATCAGCTTCTTTACCTGGGTCAAACCAAGAGTTAACCCAAACCACCTTAAGCTTGAAATCTGGATTAACAGACTGGGCACCTAGTAAGAAAGAATTAATACCACGGACTACTTCGGGAATTGGGAAAGAGGCAATATAGCCCGCCGTGCCAGATTTAGACATCTTGGCTGCAATCTGGCCAATGACATAACGGCCTTCATAAAAGCGAGAAGAATAAGTGGAAACGTTATCAGCACGCTTGTAACCAGTTGCATGTTCAAATTTCACATCAGGAAACTTACTAGCTACTTTCAGGGTTGGATCCATGTAACCGAAGGATGTGGTAAAAATTAAGCCTGTTCCTTGACGAGCCAAGCGGGTGATGGTGCGTTCGGCATCGGGGCCCTCTGGTACGTTTTCAACGAACACGGTCTCTACCTGACTACCTAGTTTGGCTTCTACCGCTAATCGGCCTTGATCGTGCTGGTAGGTCCAGCCATGATCGCCTGGAGGGCCGATGTAAATAAAACCTACTTTTAACTTGTCAGCTGCTAGAGCTGAAACAGACATGGCCGAAGCCAAGGCCACCGTAGCGGCGACGGTAAGCAACTTTTTCATAATGCAATCTCCTCAGTATAAAAACTGGTATAAGTCAAAATAGGCACTTAACGAGTGCCTTTTATTTTTAGTGGAACAAACAATTTTGCCTGATCCACAGAACCTGCTATCGGTCTGGCACAAAACCTTGTCCCAATGATGCCGGCGTATTGATAACGGATAGTCTACGATTTGTAGAGATAACAATCAAAGCCAAAATTGTCGCAACATAGGGCAATGATGATAACAACTGTGAGGGTATGCCTAGACCCATACCTTGGGCATACAATCCCAGTATCCATACACCACCGAATAGGTATGCCCCAGCCGCTAAGCGTCCTGGCAACCAAGTAGAAAAAACCACCAATGCCAAGGCTATCCAACCCCGTCCAGCGGTCATGTTCTCAATCCATTGTGGCGTATAAACCAAAGACAAATAAGCTCCTGCCAAGCCAGAGGTCATTCCACCAAAGGCAATACAGGCATAACGCACCTTGATCACGGGGTAACCTAAGGCATGGGCGGAGTCATGATTTTGGCCAACAGCACGGATAATCAAACCGATCCGGGTGCGTTTTAGGACATAAGCCACGCCAATAGTCAAAGCAATAGAAATATACACCAAAGGGTCTTGGCCAAAAACGAGTTTACCAACCACCGGAAGATCCGATAAACCAGGGATATTCAGATAACCTAATTTTAACCCTGGCATACCCACAAAGCTGCTGCCAATTAACCCTGACAATCCCAAACCCAATAGGGTTATTGATAGGCCAGTGGCAACTTGATTAGCCACTAGAGTCTGCGTCATAAAAGCAAATAGCAAAGACATGGCAATACCGGCAAACATTGCCATTAACACGCCAAGCCAAGCCGAACCTGTAACCTGTGCAATGGCAAAGCCGCTTACAGCGCCCATCACCATCATGCCTTCAATACCCAAGTTAAGAACACCGGATCGCTCCACAACCAATTCGCCAATAGCCGCCAACAACAGTGGTGTTGAGGCAGTGATAACGGTTAATATAATGGCTTCGTAGGCGCTCATAATGCACCTCCTTGGGGTTTAAGTAGACGGACGCGATAGTGGATAAGGGTATCGCACATCAATATAAAGAACAGCAACATACCTTGAAATACCTGTGCGGTTTTATCAGAAATGCCTAATTCAATCTGTACACCCTCGCCGCCAATATAACTAATGGCCAATAACAAGCCAGCAAAGATGACACCAATCGGATTGAGGCGACCCAGAAAAGCAACAATGATAGCTGTGAAACCATAGTTGGGGGATATATGAGGCTGCAGTTGCCCAATGGGTCCCGCCACTTCAATAATGCCCGCCAGACCCGCCAGAGCACCAGACAACAAGAAACAAAACCAAACCATCTTAGTCTGTGAAAAACCGGCAAAGGCCCCGGCTCGAGGAGCGCTACCAATAACACGGACCTCAAAACCTTTAATGGTTCGTGTCATAAGCCAATACAATATTAAAGCAGCCAGCAAGGCAATAATTAACCCCATATGAACGCGCCCATCACCATAGGTTGGTATGAGGTGCCAACCGTCAAAAGCCACAGACTTAGGGAAATTATAACCATGAGGGTCCTTCCAAGGGCCTCGAATAATCCAGTCCAACAACAATTGCGCCACATAAACAAGCATCAAACTAGTCAGTATTTCGTTGACACCAAAACGGGTCTTTAATAAGGCCGGAATAGCTGCCAACATAGCTCCCCCAAGCATGCCCAACGCCAACATGGTGATCAAGGCCAATGGCGATTGCCATTGTGCAAAAAAGATAGGAATAATGGCACCCAAAATGGCCCCGGCAGTTAACTGGCCTTCTGCACCAATATTCCAAACATTAGCCCGAAAAGTAATAGACAAACCGACGCCAATCAATACCAAAGGTGCAGCCTTAACTAATACTTCTTCGATAGCCCATAAGCTTGTTAAAGGGTCGACAAAATAAATATAGAGTGCCGTTAAAGGAGGTTGGCCCATGGCCGAAAAAATCACACCACCTAAAAGCACGGTTAAACTAATCGCCAATAAGGGTGAAGCAAAATGCATAAAGTGCGAAGCTTGAGCACGTTTTTCCAGAATCAGCTGCACTTTATATGCCCCCTGTTTGATCTTGTATTAAATTTGCCTTTTCGTGGGCGCCGGACATGAGTAGGCCGATTTCTTCTCGGGTCATATCACTTGCACCATAGGCTGCCGATAACTGACCACGTGAAATAACGGCAATCCTATCTGACAATTCAAATATTTCATCCAGATCTTGGCTAATTACCAAAATGGCACTGCCCTGTCGTGATAAATCAATTAAAACTTGCCGAATTAACGCCGCAGCGCCAGCATCAACCCCCCAAGTCGGTTGGTTAATAACCAGCACCTTAGGCTTTCGATCTAACTCGCGGCCCACTACGAATTTTTGTAAGTTGCCACCGGATAAAGAACCAGCTTCAGCGTCAACACTAGCGCTGCGAACATCGTAGGTGTCGGAAACATGTTGATTAATACGGGCTAACTCAGCGCGATTGATGCCGGACCAACCATTTTGCACGGCAACCTCCCCATCACGCACAGCATGGTGTGATAAAAGTATATTTTCTGTAAGACTAAACTCTCCAACGGCTGCATGCCCATTGCGTTCTTCTGGTACGAAAGCCGATTGCAATTGACGGCGAGCATTGATTCCAAGCTGCCCGCAAGGCATAGTTTGAATTGTAACGGCATCCCTGTCTGCATTAACAGTTTCACCTGAAATTGCGGCGAACAGTTCTCCTTGTCCATTGCCGGCAATGCCTGCAATGGACACTATTTCCCCACTTCTTACCTGTAAATTGATACCCAGTAAATCAACACCAAATGGCGTGTCAGAATACTGATTCAAATTCTGCAACTCTAGTAGCACATCGCCAATATTATCGGCACTCTGGCGACTTATTTGGTGCACACTGGTACCCACCATATGTTGAGCAAGGGTGGCCGCTGTTTCTTGCTGTGGATCTAACTGAGCCACGACCTCTCCATGACGTAGGATAGTTGCATCATGACACAGTTGCTTCACTTCTTCTAAACGGTGAGAGATATACAAGACCGCACAGCCTTCGTTAGTGAGCCGATTCAAGGTGGCAAATAAAGCCTCTGCTTCTTGTGGCGTTAATACGGCTGTAGGCTCATCCATAATTAATAGACGTGGCTCTTGTAACAAACAACGGACAATTTCAATACGTTGCCGCTCACCCACTGATAAGTCGGCTACCAAAGCATCTGGATTAAGCGGCAAACCGTAGTCCTTTGACAGGCTAGCAATGCGATGATTTAGATCTTTATTACGCAACTGTGCAGGCAAAGCCAAGCTGATATTTTCGGCCACCGTTAAAGCTTCAAATAAAGAAAAATGCTGAAACACCATACCGATGCCCAACTCCCGTGCTGCGGCTGGGTTATCTATGTGCAATTCTTTGCCTTGCCAAACAATGCGCCCAGAGGTAGGTTGCAAAGCACCATAAATCATTTTTACCAGAGTTGACTTACCGGCACCATTTTCACCTAACAAGGCATGAATTTTACCGGCCTCCAAAACCAGGTTAACGCCCTTATTAGCAGCAAAGTCTCCAAATTTTTTAGTTAGGGCGTGCACTTCTAGCAAAACACTAGTGGCGCTTTTTGAGGGGTTACTTATTGACATACATTTCTCATTATTTTTACAACAATCTAACCAATAGTATTGCCAAGGTCAACAAAAAACTGACCATTTGATCAGGTTTTATACATGACGCACTTCGAAATCTTTAAAATAATCGTCAGATGCCAACTCTTTAGGGCCAATTACCGCATCACAATACGATTGATCTTTGAAATAGGAGGTTGCAACCCGCGCCACATCGTCAAGTGTAACGTTGAGTATACGCTGACGGAAACCACGCCGCACATCAGGCGTGCGATCATGCAAGTTATTTTGATGAGCTGATATGGCTTCACCTGCTGGTGAGCCAGGTTTGTCGAGACTGCCAATCACACCTAAAACGGCTTCCTCTAAATGCTGCTCATTGACATTGCCTTGACTTGCCCATGTTATAGCACCATCGTAATCAGCAAAGGTTTGAGCACTGCGAGGATCGCGATAGGAGTAAAAACGAAAGCAAGCACTATTGTTATCTTGGCTTGCACCACCGCCATATGCCCCGCCTTGCTCTCGAACTGCACGATGCAAATAACCGTTGCGCATTATCTCACCCAAAACGATCAACGCTGGCGCATCTGCATGACTGGAGGTCACTGTAGGATATGCTCTAGCACAAAAATTAACTTGTGTATTGGTGGTCCAAAGTTGTTTTACCGGCCGTGTTTTATAGCGCCATTGAAAATGGCTGTCAAACACGCCAACATGGTCACCAAACGTATCGTGCATCGCCTGTTCCAAATACTCTTGGTGGTGAGCTTCAGCGACAGTTAGTATTTCAATAGGCCCTTCAATGAGCTTCTGTTGCAAGCTAACGAGCTTCTCACTCAAGGCCTCAAGTTGGCTTTCATCCCCTAGCCCATCATCCAGATTTTGTAACCAATTAATGGCCTCCAGGCCAGACATGGCGTATCCCATATTGGCAGCTGCACTCATATTTTGACTAGCACAGGTCATAGCGAGACTGTGGCCACCATTGACCACACTCTGTTGACGTCGAGCTCGTAATTGCGCTATCAATTCACGAATGCGTTGAGGTTCATCAAAGCGGCAATGATAAAGAGTATCTTTTAACAGTTGTTGAATGGCATCTTGTTTGTCCAGAAGCCCTTTCGTGGAAAGTGTAAAATAGGTCTTAATATTATCCGCATCATCAGCAGCACCGCGCTTTGATAAGGAGGCCGAAATGCTACCGCAAACAGCCGCTTGACGACTTTGGACCTGTAAATAGTCGGCACTACCAACTCCCATTTCGGTATACAGTTGCGCTAATAATCCGAAATAAGGTAAATCACTTTGAGGTAATTTAGGCCAAGGCATGGACAATTGATGGTATACCAAGCCATTGGTGCCAGCTTGATAATATGATTGTTGGTTATAGGGAGTATTAGCTGGTAACGGAATCTGCGTGTCTACAGGAATATCTTGGCGCGTAACCTCCGGTAACAAGCTAGCATCATCCTCTTGCATTTGACGCTCATGTAATGCTTGAGACAGATCGCGTACTTGTTGTTTAGTTTCCTCGTCCATGGCCTCCTGCAAAGCGTCTAGACGCGCCTGTTCAGCACTATGTCGATGCTCTGCTAACTGTTTATCCGGGTGCATTGTGTAAGTCAAACGATGGGGATTATTGAGCAATAGATCACGTATCAATTGCGGGATATAATTTGTATTTTTGATATCTTCACGTAAATGTTCAATCACAGGATCCAGATTAAGCGCGGCTAGGGGATCGCCATGATGGATGGCAGCCGGCATCGCCGTCAAGATCAGCTGCATACCAAATGGGTACCCATCACCACCAATTTCTCGTTGACTTAATTCGAGTTGATGCAGCGCCGATGTCACTAGTTCTTGTTCAACACCTTCATCGGCGATGTTTTGCAGGCAGTTTATTACCACTTCTTCAAAGGCTTCACTTTGTTCTCGATCAGCCCCTTCTACACCGCACACAAAAGTCATTTCACGGTTCGAATCTTCTAGGCCACACAACGGAGATGGGGCACTCCCAACACCCGCAGTTTCCAATACCTTGCGTAGCGGTGACGCACTGTTATCCAATAGTACCCGTGACAACAAATTGGCCTGCAGTTGCTGATAAAGATCCGTACTTTGACCTAGCAACCATGCCATGACGTGGTGGCTTTTGGAAAGTTCATCATCAGCATCTACTGCATACCCTTCCTGCACACGAACAGGACTAAAATACCGTTTCTCGTCATTGATATGTAGGTGATCCATACTCTGTCTAGAAAATCTATGCAGGGCTAGGGCTTGAAAGCGTTCCTGCAGTTCTTGGGCGGGTATATTGCCACTGGTCATGAATATGGCATTGGATGGATGATAATGACTGCGATAGAATTCCAACAGTTGCTCATGACTCAAGTCTGGAATATCAAGAGGCTCACCACCACTATTGTAATGATAGGTCGTAGTAGGAAATAAATGCTTACTAACGTTTTGCCAGAGCTGGCTTACCGGCGAACTCATCGCCCCTTTCATTTCATTAAACACCACCCCTTTAAAGGTCAGCTTCTCGCTGCCATCAGTTTGACTTTCTAGTTCTACACGATGGCCCTCTTGGGCAAAATCTAAGGCATCTAAACGAGCAAAAAATGTGGCATCAAGATAGACTTCTAATAGATTGTGATAGTCTTTGTAGTTTTGACTGGCGAACGGGTAAGCCGTCCAATCACTGCTGGTAAATGCATTCATGAAGGTGTTCAATGAACGCCGGATCATCATGAAAAACGGATCGCGCACTGGAAACTTCTCGCTACCACATAATGATGTATGCTCGAGAATATGCGCTACGCCTGTCGAGTCCATAGGCATAGTACGAAAAGCCACGAGAAAAACATTCTCATCCTGTCCCGTATCCAAGTGAATATGCAAGGCTCCTGTCTCATTATGCTGAAACAACTGTGCATCTAATTGCAACGATTGGATGGTCTCTTGACGAAGAAAAGTAAAACTTTGGTGTGTTACGGGGGTGCTAGACATAAACCTTTCTCATGAAAACGCACCTGTTGCGAGAAGCGCTAACAGATGCGTATTGAATTTAACAAATTTTTTTTAACCCAAGGAAGCGCTGGGAATAGTGCTTTCCAAGGCGGCTAAAAAGGTGCCCTCATCGAACGGTTTACTGAGGTAAAAATCGGCCCCAGCTTCCGAGCACTCTAGGCGTTCTTGATCACTGGCTTTATTTGTTTGCATGATGATAGGGAGGTCTTTAATACGTGCGTCTGACCTTACCTGCTGCGTGACTGCCAACCCACTAATACCTACCATAGCCCAATCAAGGAATACAACGTCAAAGTTATAATCA
>JAAERS010000383.1 GCA_024230095.1 Gammaproteobacteria bacterium
AGACATACAAGCAGGTGGAGCAAGGGCTGATTTAGCAATAAGTAAAGTTGCTACAGGCTCGACTATTATGTTAGCAATGGCTGACTTAGCTATGAGCGGGCAGATAACAGGCGAAGGCCCTAGTGATTGGAAACAGCGCGAGCAGTGGAAACGTTCAGGCTGGGAGCCTAACAGCATAAAAATTGAAAATGAAGACGGTTCAACTAGTTATTATGGTGTAAGGGGTATGGAGCCATTTAGCACGCCTATAATGTTAGCGTCTAACATGGTTGAAATATTAAAAGAATCAGACATTGGCGACGAAGACCAAGCAGCCGAAGCAGCATGGGTGGCGGCTATAATGGCCGTTAGTAACCAAGTTGTATCACAGCAGTATATGAGCGGAATAAGCAGCTTTTTTGAAATGATGAGCGATTCAAAAAGGCATGGTCAAAACTGGACGAACAGGCTTGCAAGTGCAGTTATCCCAACAGGTGTGGCAGAAATAACAAAGGCTATGGACCCATACGCCAGAACAGCTTACAACATGGGACAAACTATTCGCAGAAGAACGCCAGGTTTATCAAAAGACTTACCTTACAACACTGACGTATGGGGCAGACCTATAAGTTACCGTAGTGATATTGGCGGGCTGTATGATGCGCTAAGCCCTATTTACGTTAGTAGTGACAAGAAGCAAGAGCCAATTGATAAAGAGCTAAACAAGCTAGAAAAGTATA
>JAAERS010000384.1 GCA_024230095.1 Gammaproteobacteria bacterium
CCCAAGCAGCAGCGGCTAAAGCAGCAGAAGAAAAGCTCAAAGCTGAAGGCGACTTTGATGGGTACAAAAAGTCATACGAAGAACGCATGGCAAAAGAAAAAGCCGAACTGGCTGCAAAGCTAGAAGCTAAGGACGCGATGATTTTAGGTAGTCGCAAAGAAGCAGAGCTTGCCAAGGCTATGAGCCTAATTGCAGACAGCTATAAGTTCGGCATTGACGATAAGTTGAGCAATGTGGTACAGGTAGGTTACAATGACGAAACAGGCAAGCCAGAGGCCGCTTATGTAGTAGGTGGCGAGGTTGTAGCTAAGTCTGCGGATGAGTTTGGGAGTTGGGCTTCCAAGCAGGATCAATGGGCTGGCGTGCTGAAAGGCGTAGACTCCGGTGGGGCTGGGGTTGTAGCAAACAAAAGCGGTTCGGGCGGTATAGCCAAAAAATACAGCGAGATGACGCTCGAAGAGCAAGTCGCTTACAATTCCAAGTAACGGAGATTTAAAATGGCCATTGGCGATTTTCAGCAGTTCAAAGATCATGCGTACAACGCATTTGTTAACACTATCCAACAGCAGTATGAGCTTTGGAACGGTGCAACCAATAACGCCCTAGTGCTTACTACCGATGGTTCATTTGGCGGCGACTATAAGCAGAAGGCAGCTTTTGAAAGCCTAGCTAGCCTAGTTGGTAACCGTGATCCTTCCAGCACAGCGGCAGCAAGTGAACACGCACTAGCCGAGCTATTGAGTGTTGATGTTAAGCTTGGCTATGGTACTCCAAACGTATCATATACAAACACTAGCTTCGACTGGACCCAACGTGACCCAGCTCAAGCCGGCACTTTGTTCGGTAACGATGTTGCACAGGGCGCAATGCTTTATAAGCTAAACTCTGTTTTAGCTATGCTAGTTGCATCTATGCAAGCTGACGTTACATTTGACGGCACTTCTGGCACTGCTTCTTTGTCTTCGCTTAACAGCGCAGCTAGCAAGTTCGGTGATCGCCAGAGCGCTATCACTTGTTGGATCATGCACAGCAAGAGCATCAATGACATTTACGGCACTGCGCTTGCTAACAGTAACCGTTTGTTCACGTTCGGCACTGTACAAGTGATCGAGGACGGCTTCGGTCGCCCATTGATTATGACTGACAGCGAAGCGCTACACTTTGACAACTCAGGCGTTGAGAACTATCACCAACTCGGTCTAGTCTCAGGCGCGGCTACAGTGTCTACCACTTCAACGCCTCGCATCTTCACTGAGATGGACTTGAGCAAAGAGAACGCCAAAATGCTAATGAAGACCGAAGGCGACTTTGCTATCGGTGTTAAAGG
>JAAERS010000385.1 GCA_024230095.1 Gammaproteobacteria bacterium
GTCAGCCAGTGCATAGGTAGCCGATACCTTTGGTGTTAGCTGGCCGGCCTCAATATAGCTTACTAAATTGGGAAACACAGGCTCATCCCAGGCGGTACTACCCAAGAGGCGTATATCTTTTAAATACAAGTCGCGTAAATCGACATTGACTATGGGGCCAGCAATGGCCCCCGAAGTAGCCAAGCGGCCACCCACCTTAAGCAACTTAACCCTCTTACTAAAGTCCTCACCAGCCACATTGTCCACCACCAAATCGACACTCTGTGGGCCCAACAAGGCCTCCAAATTAACGTTTCTAGCATACACTTGGTCGGCCCCAGCGGCCATAACGTCAGCATGTTTATCAGCACCCGCGATGGCAATCACCTTGGCACCTCGGCGCTTGGCTAGCTGCACACTTGCCAACCCCACGCCACCCGAAGCACCAGACACCAACACTGTTTCTGCACTTTGCAAACCAGCCCGATGTAACATGTTTTCCGCGGTGGCGTAAGCACAAGGTATGGATGCCAGCTCGGCGTCACTCCAGTCACAGTTGACCGCAAACACCTCGCTCATGGGCACGATTACGTACTCGGCAAAAGCACCATCAAAATTGGAGCCCATCCAGCTGCTAGCCCAACTAGAAAAACCGGAGGTGCGCATACAGGCCCGCACCAGTACCCGCTTCCCCAGCAGGTGTTCATGGCCAGGGGGCACCTGTAATACTCGACCGCAGCAATCTGTGCCCTGTATCAGCGGAAATGGTGTGGCACCATCCCAACCGCCATCGTCATGAGTAGTGGCCTTGGCAGAATCGGCATCACCTGTAGCTTCCGTGGCTGCCGTAATACTGTCTGAATACCAACCCAAGCGGGTATTAATTTCCGTATTGTTAACCCCCGCTGCCAATACCCTCAATAAGACTTCATTGTCCCCGGGCTTGGGTAGCGGAACCGTTTGATACCTGAGTTGTTCATAACCACCATTGCCCAGCGTGACAACGGCATTCATGCGACTGGGTAGTTCCATAATATTTCTCATTACCTGATAAAGCGATCCATCATAGCGCCTGATACAGAAACTGCATACGGCAGCATACTTACTGCAATGCAACCTAACAGACCCTGCTATTGCGGCGTTTAACTCGTCAGTTATGTTGAACTGAATTCCAACCTGAAGATTTCATCTATATTGAAATCATCTTAACGGTTTCAATACTCGCGGGACAGCAACCGCAACTTAATACTCAAGGTATCACCACTACCATAGGGACTGTACTCTCCGGCCATGATACCCGCGCTCTTACTATAGCTTAAAGTAGCTTTCACATCATCGCTGTAACTATAGGACAAGCTGGCCTTGGTGACACGTGAAGCATCGGTCAAATTGTCCAAATTGGACAAGGATAGGCTGTAATCACTCTGCATTATGTTATTCCAACGTAAGCTAAGCGCCGTGTAGTAGCGCCCATATAGTGTTGTTTCGACATCTTTACTAGTCACTAAGCCTTGCCAACTTAGAGTATGGGTTTGCCATACCGCATCAGCATAACCAAGGCCATTATCAAAATACTGCCCTTGTATGCTGATTTGGTAATCCTCGTGATCACTAAATGCATAGGATGTGCCAAAAGTAGATTGGGTTAGCCACTGCTGACTGCGGTCCGAATTAATAGCACTACTATCCATTGCCTTGGTCTGCACGCCATGGTGCATAACCAGCTCTGCAAAATAATTAAAGTCATTTCCAGGCAGATAGGCTGTAACAGCTAGGCTGTTATGACCATTAGGACGGCTTAAAGCGGCCAGACTCACCTCATTGATATCAAGCAACCATTCTCCTTTTAAACCTACGGTCTGATTGCCGGTGCCAGTCTGCGGTACCAAATAAGCGTAGTAGTTGTTGTTGCCCGTAGGAAAATGAACCTTCAAGGCATCCGTTCCGGCACGAGCGGCTTCCGGATCTTTGGCATTAATGGTGTTGCTATTGATAAGATCAGCTGGGCTATGAAAATAACCTACCCCCCAGTGCATTACCTGGCGGCCAGCACGTAAATACCATTGCTCATCAATGGTCCAGTCGACGATGGCCTCTCGTAGGGTCATGTCGCTAACATCCTGATCAATACTGTAATCGGCCTTTAATAAACCACGTAAGCTGGCGGAGGGACGAGCATCAAAAGTCAGCGTACCTGCCGCTTCGATCTTATCACGGGTGGTTTGGCTACTGGCCTGATATTCCTTTCGACTACTGGAGGTGGTTAGGGTCATATCACCATTAAGCAAATAGGTTTTACTGCCCTGCAAAAAATCCTCTGCCAAATTGACACCATCTTCCTCCGTTTCGCTTAACAGTTCCTCGCCAAATAGAGCATCCTCTCCAGCACCCCCTAGTGTTTCACCAAATAGGGCATCTTCATCGACAACAGTATCGTTGGCACTGCCGACACTACTGATTCCCGCGATAAAAACACCGATTAACAACCATCGCATACTATTCATTATCTACCCCTGCCGCTAGCGATTGACCCGTTCTACATAGGCCTTGGTAAAGGTTGATTCAGCCAATTTTGTGGTACTCACCTTGTTAAAGCTAAAGGTGGTTTTATTGCCTTTAATCACCTCATCCACAAAAATCCGTTTGGTAGCAATATAAATTCCACCAGATTTGGTGTAACCGGGCCAGTAGCTGGTGCGCATTAGTTGGTCGCTAACACTGTAATTTTGGGCCTTCAATATTAAATTGGGTTTCTGCAATACATGCAGTATCTGTTTGGGGTAAGTTACTTCATCATGCTTGGCCTGCAACTGCAAAATATAAACAGGATATTTGCCTAATTTGCCTTCCTCTTTACTAACCACATCATAGTCTTCATATAAAGCTGAACGCCGAAAATCCGAGTTACGGGCATTGGAATTATCAAAGCGGTCTTTCATGGAGCGGATAGAAAATTTGCGACTTTGTGGATCGTAATACCACAGTACATCCTCAACTCGCAGATAACCCTGACCGGTTTTATAACTGGGCTCCTGGAAAAGCATCAAAAATTTATCCTCGTAGTCACGCCGAAACATACGCACTATACGCTTGTCAGTACCGTCCTCTACATTTTCACGAATCATAGTGGCGACCAAAGATATATCGGTATCCAAACGATTGGTATTCTTATCTATGTTATGTAATATCTGATTATCATCAGCTAACACTGTGGTCGCGAAAAACATGGCCATAGCTATATAAAAATGAAAACAAACCCGGGAAAGATGCATCATACCCCCTTATTTTAGAACTTTACTTTTCAACCTTTGCCCACTGGTTGGTTTGTCCAGTGACGGCGTTAACAACATGCTGAATCGGCCATTCATCAAACACAAACTCCCGCTTTGCCAGCACCTTTTCCTTGTCACCAAACAAAATCTCGGCCCGTGCAGAGCCGCTCAGTCTATGTAATTTACCGCTTTATCAGGCCAAAAAGTGCCAAATCATAGAAAATTACACAAAATTTACACAATTTAACCAACCCTCTTATTCCTAAACCATAAAATAATTTGCCATACTTAATTAAATCAATACGCTGATAGGGGCACCTATGTCACTGATTGACTTTCAACATGTTCACAAGAACTACCCACTGGGAAAAACCATTGTACATGCTCTACAAGGTGTATCCTTCCAAGTACAAGAAGGTGATTTTGTTACCATCAGTGGCCCCTCGGGCTCTGGGAAGTCTACCATTCTCAACATGGTGGGTTGCATCGACACGCCTAGCGCTGGCGAAGTCATCATCCAAGACACCCACACATCAACACTCAGTGACCGCCAGATCACCGAATTACGCCACCGCACTCTGGGTTTTATCTTTCAGAATTTCAACCTCATTCCGGTATTAAGCGTTTATGAAAACATTGAATTTCCCTTATTACTTGGTGATAGTAGGAATGACCCCTTTAAACAATGGCCAGAGCAGGAAAAATGTGACTGGATCAACTATTTGATTGCGCAGGTGGGTCTTGAGGATTATGCCCAGCGTCGCCCTGCTGAGTTATCTGGCGGACAACGACAACGCGTAGCTATTGCTCGCGCTCTGGCCACTAAACCTTCTATCGTACTGGCAGACGAGCCTACAGCCAATCTGGACTCCGTTACCGGTGATCAGATCATTCAGCTGATGCGCGAGATGAACCAGACCCTAGGCACTACGTTTGTATTTTCAACTCATGATCCACAAGTTTTAGACGTAGCCGACCATGTTATTAAAATACGTGATGGCATGATCGAGGATAACTACCGCTTAAGTGAGCGCATTTAAGCTGAGGGATTATCTATGTTAATAAAACTTGCCTTACGAAATTTGCTACAACACCGCAGTAAAAGCCTAATTGTTGGTGTCTTAATGGCCTTTGGTGTGATGTTGCTGGTAGTCGGCAATTCAGTCATGAGTTCGCTTAACAAAAAGATGCAGGCCAGCTTTACCGAGCAGTATAGCGGTGACCTTTTTATCTACACCGATCCGGTCGCAAAAGCCCAACTGGTATTTGAACAACGCCTGGCTAATATGCCAGAAAAAGCACGTCAGCGTGCCGCCCAAAACCCACCAGACAAGGAAGACAATACCAGCATCTTCTCCGGCTATGGCAGTGGTGAAAGTGCTGCCTTACCCCAGCTTGGAGATCACTGGCAGGAACTCCAGGAACTGGATTTTATCCATAGCCTGTCACCACAAACGTTTGGCAGGGCCAAAATTGAGAATGGCGAAGGTGCGGAAGCAGGAAGTATGTTTTGGGGCATTAATCCGGACAATTGGCAAACTCTCGGCTTTACCCAGCACTTACAATGGCATGAGGGTGGCCTATGGCAAACAGACAAACCCAGCATAGCTCTGGGCAAAGACATTGCCGATCGTTATAGCAAGAGCCAAGGCAAACAATTGTTACCCGGAGATGAAATCCTACTCACTGTCTCAAGTGATGTGGGTATGACAATTCGCCCTGTCACAGTATCCGGAATATTCAGTTTTAAAACCACGGCAGCGCCACAGTTAAATTTTTTAAGTTTGATTGATATGACTACCAGTCAGGGCCTTTTGGGCTTGAGCGTTGATACCAGTGAAGCTGGCCAGTTAAATGAAGCTGAGCAGGCATTAATCAGTGCCAGTAGCGAAAGCGACTTGTTTGGCGGTAACGATGCTCTATTCGGTGAAACCGAAGCCGGCAGTGATAATGCCGCCGATCTGGAAGCGGAGTTAATGGCCAGCATGGAGGCGAATCGTAAGAAAACCAACAACGTTATGCAGCAATATCACTTTGTCGTTATAAAATTGGCCGCGGGAACCTCTGTTATAGAAGCTGAAAAAAAACTTAAGTTATGGTTCGCTGAACGAGAGCTCATATGGAAAACCGGTGACTGGCAGAAAGCGGCCGGCTTTATGGCTGAGATGACCAAAAATATCAGCATGGTTTTAGATGGTTTTATGGTTTTGATTGGCGCCGTGTCCATTATTATCATTATGAATACACTGGTCATTTCGGTCACAGAACGTATTGTAGAGATTGGCACCATGCGCGCGCTTGGAGCACAAAAAAGACTAGTGCGAAAGTTAATTTTGCTGGAAACTCTGGTATTGGCCGTAGCAGCGGGTAGCGTAGGCATACTGCTAGCCGCTATCAGTTTGGCCGTTCTCAACTTTGTAGGTATCGATCCACCAAACGCCTTCTTCAATATGATCTTTGGCGGTGAGGCACTGTTCCCCCACCTGTCTATTGGGGCTGTAGGTAATGCTCTGCTGATGATGGTGACCGCCGCACTAATCGCCAGCCTCTATCCCTTGGCCATCGCTTTGAAGGTGAGTCCGGTAAAAGCCATGCAAGGATAAGGAGATAAAAATGACCTGGTTTAAACTCGCTTTTCGCAACGTTTTCCGACAAAAAAAACGCAGCTTTTTATTGGCAAGTGCCATTGCCTTTGGCATGCTATCCATTACGCTTCTCAATGCCTTAACTGGCGCTATGGCAACGGCAGTAAAGACTAATTTCAGCACCGCCATAGGGGGTCATGTCTACATCACTGGTGAAGTTATCTCTCCCCGTGGCTACTCCACCAGTCTTATTGACCAAACAGCCACCTTGGATCAGGTTATCAGAAGCTTGCCTGTGCCCATTATGCAAGTCAAACCTCGCTCAAATGCACAGGTTCAACTGGTCAATGGCAGCGCTGTTACACGCACCCGAGTTTCAGGCATAAAACTGGAAAACGAACCGACTTCATTCACCAAGTTACGCGTCATGCAAGGTGATATGAGGGCCTTACAACAACCCGGTAATATCGCTATCCCACTAAATAGAGCCAAGGATCTAAATGTTCGATTGGGTGACAAAGTGCTGGTAAAAGGCGCTACCAACACTGGCCAACAAAACCTTCTTGAATGGACCATTGTCGCCTTATTTGCGGATCAAAGCAGTTTTGGACGTAGTAATTCCTACGCTTCAATCGTCACGGTAAATAATCTGTTAAATATTCCTGCTGATCAGTACCAACAAGTCAATCTGGTGTTACAAGATCTCAACCATATGGCAACGGCAACGGCTGAGCTGAATTTGGCGCTAACTCGAGAAGCCTCAATCAAACCCCAGGATGATGACGGGCTAGTAGGGCCCATGCGCCGCATGATGGGTTCGAACCGAACCCTGGTAGAAAATCCTTGGCAAGGTACCCAATTTGAAGTCACCAACCTCGATGACGTAACAGAAAATGTGATGGCTATAGTAAGGGGGCTGGATTGGGTAGCAAAACTAATCTTTGTCATTATGTTGGTAATAACCCTAGTGGGTATTTCCAACAGTTATCGTATGGTATTACTAGAGCGTGTAGCTGAAATCGGCAATATGCGGGCCATGGGAGCACAAGCAAACAATGTTTTCCGTCTATTTATCTATGAAGCCGTGATTCTGGGTATGATCGGGATTGCACTGGGACTGATACTAGCATTGGCTGGGGTGGCGACCATCGAGAGCTTGAACTTTGCCGACAGTCGCGGGCCAGCGCGCATGTTTACCGTGGCCGGACATCTACCTCTGATGATCAGTATGGGGAGTGTACTGGTAAGCTCGGCCCTCATTATGGTAATGGCCATGTTAGCCGCCTACTTTCCAGCCCGCGGTGCCGCTCGGTTAGACCCAGCTGAAGCCTTACGTTCGGCAACGTAAATAAGTCAGAAACAACCGGCTCTTGCCCAACCCAAGAGCCGGTTACCCCAATATTTTAAGCCAGCTTACTATTTGCCCAGCTAATCACAATCATTGACATCACAATACTCAGCTACTTCTGAGGCGGTGACTGCAGTCATATTGAACAAACCACGAGCCGAAACCGATGGTATAACGATATGCGCAGGTTTGGCCAGGCCATGGACAAATGGACCAACTAGCAAGGCGTCTGTGAGACTACGAATCAAGCCCAAGGTGATGTTGGCGGAATCCAGATTGGGCATGATTAGCAAGTTAGGCTGCCCCGTCAAGTTGGCATCTTTGTAGATAGTTTGACGTAAACTCTCCTGCATCGCCGTATAGGCATGCATTTCGCCTTCAATTTCTTCATCCGGATAACGTTCGCGTAGAATCTTGGCCGCTTGGCGCATCTTGGATGCTTCGGGCACACTAGAAGTACCAAAGTTGGAGTGAGACAACAGTGCCACCTTGGGTTTAATGCCAAACTGGCGCACAAACTCCATACTGGATTCGGTGGTGGCGACCACCTCGTTGGCAGTAGGGTCAACTGTTAAGAAGGCATCGGCCAAAAATAGCGGACCACTAGGCAATAACAAAACACAAACCGACGACACGTGGGTACCTGTTGTTTCTGATCCCAGTACCTGATGCAGCACTTTAAAGTGTTTATCAAAACGACCCACCTTACCGCAAATCATGCCATGGGCTTCACCCATATCAACCATGACCGCCGCTAGGGCCGAGGCATTGTGCAGCATATCAGCCTGTGCCGTGGCCACGGACACACCTTTACGGCCAACTTTGGCATGGTAATGCTGCCAGTAACGGTCGTGAATATCCTTGGCTGGATCAAACACCTCGACGTCATCGCCTAAATTATAACGCAAGCTCAAACGGTCCATAGCAGCCTGCATGACACTTTCACGCCCTAGCAATACGGGTTTAGCAACACCCTCGTCAACGATGGCTTGAATAGCCATCAGTACATCTTCGTTTTCACCTTCGGCAAACACTACCTTGCGCTTGCTAGCACCAGCCTTGGCCTTTTCAATCATGGGCTGCATAAACAGGCCAGACTGGTTGATGAAGCCATTGAGCTTTTCGCGGTAGGCATCTAGGTCTTCGATGGGACGCGTCGCCACGCCACTTTCCATGGCGGCTTTAACCACAGCCACGGGGACTTCTTCGATCAGGCGCGGATCAAATGGTTTGGGGATTAGGTATTCACGCCCAAAACGAAATTCTTCGCCCTTATAGGCCTCGGCTACCACATCGGTGGCTTCTTTACAGGCCAAATCGGCAATGGCTTTCACGCAAGCCTGTTTCATGGCCTCATTAATGGTGGTAGCACCGCAATCGAGCGCCCCACGGAAAATGAATGGGAAGCATAATACGTTGTTCACCTGATTCGGATAATCCGAACGGCCTGTCGCCATAATGGCATCGGGGCGCACTGCCATAGCTTCTTCTGGCATAATCTCTGGGGTGGGGTTAGACATGGCCAATATAAGCGGGTCCTTGGCCATGGTTTTAACCATGTCCTGACTCAGTACACCAGGACCTGACAAACCCATAAACAAATCCGCGTCTACCATAGCGTCTGCCAGCGTGCGCGCAGTGGTGTCCAAGGCATAATTTTCTTTCCAAGGGTTCATACCTGATTCACGACCCTTGTAGATCACACCCGTGCGATCAACCATGGTGACATTGGCCCGCGGCAACCCCATGCTGACCAGCAAATCCAGACAAGCAATACTGGCTGCACCAGCGCCGGAGCCCACGACTTTAATATCTTCAATTTTTTTACCAACCACGCGTAGACCATTATAAACAGCGGCGGCGGCAACGATCGCTGTACCGTGCTGATCGTCATGGAATACGGGAATATTCATGCGTTCACGGCATTGTTGCTCAACCATAAAGCACTCAGGGGCTTTGATATCTTCGAGGTTAATGCCGCCAAAGGTCGGTTCTAGGGCGCAGATGATGTCGACCAGTTTGTCCACGTTTTTTTCTTCCATTTCGATGTCAAACACATCAATGTTGGCAAACTTTTTAAACAGCACCGCCTTGCCTTCCATTACCGGTTTGGAAGCCAAAGGCCCAATATCTCCCAGTCCCAATACGGCGGTACCATTGGAAATAACGCCGACTAGATTACCGCGCGCAGTTACAGCGGCAGCCATAGTCTCGTCTTCGACTATGGCTTCGCAGGCAAAGGCAACACCAGGCGAGTAGGCGCGAGAAAGATCACGTTTGTTAGCTAGAGGTTTTGTGGGCTGGATAGCCAGCTTACCTGGAGTGGGCTCCATGTGGTAACGCATGGCACTGTCTTTGAGAGACTCAGACATTGAGGGAAATTCCTGTCATAAATAGTGTTGTGGTGTGTTTTAGATTGAGTTCTTTGCTATGCAAAGCGCTAATGTCAGTGACCATGGTCACTGCACTAATCGAACCTACAGGGTGACTGCAAGCATATTGGCTCTAGGTGGCCTTTTATAAAGGCCAGCTTTTAAAGGCTGTGAAAAAAACAATTGCCTACCAGACTATATGGGTTGTGCCAGTCTGAAGCCCCTGCGCAATAAAACTCAAAATGGATGGGTGAGGTTTTAAATTATTGTAAATATATTACATAATTGACATAAAAATAGCTATAAATAAGCTTTATTTATCAATTTCTGTAATATATTTACATGAAAAACATGCGCAAACAGAGTATACCCCAATTCGACTAGTTAACAAATAGAATGTGCAGCTGTGTCACTAATCCCAACTACGGGCCATGTTATAGAACTCAACATTCGGTTGAATAGAAGCAAAATTTACCATGCGATTACTGAGTCCAAAAAATGCCGTTATCGCCGCGATATCCCAAATATCTTCGTCACTAAAGCCGTGCTCGTGTAAATGAACAAAGTCTTGTTCACTGGTGGTTTGCGCTGCGTGAGCAGTCTTCATAGCAAATTCCAGCATGGCCTTTTGACGCTCACTGATATCTGCTTTACGGTAGTTTACAGCCACCTGATCCGCCAACACACCATTTTTGGCTCGAATGCGCAAGATGGCACCATGGGCGACGACACAATACAAACATTCATTGCTATTGGAGGTCGCCACGATGATCATTTCGCGCTCAGCCTGCGATAATCCGCTATCCTTCTCCATCAAGGCATCATGGTAATCCATAAACGCCCGTAGCTCTAAAGGACGATGGCCCAGCGCTAAAAATACATTGGGCACAAACCCGGCCTTTTCTTGTACCACCAAGATACGATCCCGTAAATCTTCTGGCAACTGCATCACATCGGCTGTGGGATAGCGAGATATGGCATTATTCATAACACGCTCCTTAAGCATTGACATCAACGACATAACGGCCACGAACCTGACCCGCCATTTGCTGATTGGCGACGTCAATGGCCTGGTCCAGGCCAATTTCTGTCATGATGGCTTCAATCTTGCTGACATCAAGGTCTTGCGCTAGACGCTGCCAAGCTTCAATGCGATCAGCCTTGGAGCGATAAACACTATCAATGCCAGCTAAAGTTACACCACGTAAAATGAAAGGCATCACCGTAGCTGGCAAGTCAAAACCCTGAGCCAAACCACAAGCCGCCACGGTACCACCATATTTGGTACTAGCGCAGGCATTAGCCAAGGTATAACTGCCTACGGCATCAACTACACCAGCCCAGCGCTCTTTGGCTAAAGGGCGGCCTTTCTCACTAAGTTCAGCACGATCTATGACCTCTGAGGCACCTAAGCTTTTAAGGTAATCGGCTTCTTCTGGGCGGCCACTGGAGGCGACTACCGTATAACCCAATTTGGCTAATATGGCGATGGCCACACTACCCACGCCACCGGCAGCTCCGGTAACCAGTACTTCTCCCTGATCAGGCGTGACACCGTTTTTCTCTAACGCTAAAACACACAACATAGCGGTATACCCAGCGGTGCCAATAGCCATGGCTTGCTTGCTAGTAAAAGCGGCTGGCATAGGCACTAACCAGTCGCCTTTTAAGCGTGCTTTTTCGGCCAAACAACCCCAATGCCCCTCACCCACGCCAAAACCATTAAGAATGACACGATCGCCAGCTTTAAAGTCCGGATGATCTGACACTTCTACAATACCGGCAGCATCAATTCCTGGCACCATCGGAAAGTGGCGCACGACGGGCGACTTGCCAGTAATGGCCAGGCTGTCTTTAAAGTTTAAGGTGGAATAATCCACCTTGATCGTCACATCACCATCAGGCAGTTGCTGTTCATCCACCTGCGTTAGCTCAGTGCGATAGCCATCATCATCTTTATTGACTAGTATTGCTCTCATTTAATTAATCCTCTGTGTGCACGCTGGTTAAGCCAGCAAAGTACATATTTGCAAATAAATCAATGGGAGCAAGGCTTTGACCTAGTTTGGCACGCAAAACAGCGCCCTCCCACCCAATCCAAAAAAATTCGGCCCATGCTAAGCAATCCAGCGACACAGGAACCTGTCCAGCATCCTGTGCTTCTTTCAGACACTGGGCCACTCGCTGCTGCCAGTCAACAAACACCGCTTCGAGTTGCTTTCGAAGTACTGGGTGACTGGTGGCCAATTCTTGGCCCATATTACCGATCAGACACCCTCGCTTGAATTCATAACGCAATAAACCCTGCTTGCCATCTTCAACAAAATCCCATAAACGTTGCACAGGCAATTGTTGTGTATTTAGCAAACAACGGTCGAGTTTACTGGCAAAATAGTCTCCGTAGCTGGCCACCACCTGCTGAGCAAAATCGTCTTTACTAGCAAAGTAATAATAGAAAGAGCCCTTGGGCACACTGACCCGCTTTAACACCCGCTCCAAACCAACACTGGCAAAACCGTACTCCGTCAACAGTTCAACGCCAGCGCGCAGCAGACGTTGCTGAGTATCACGCTGGTGGGAGTCTGTTTTAGGTGGACGTCCGCGTCCACGTTTTTCGGATGTTGAGTTCATTCCACCAATATTAGACCAATCGTCTACTAAATAAAACCTAAAACTCCAAAGTCAGCTTAAGTTTGTTACTTGAACCAGGCCATGAAACTGATTTAAGTGCCCATAAGCCGTACTTAAAGACCCGCGTTGAGTCGGTCCACTTGGCCGCACAATAAGCCATCATTAGCATGACCTAAGATCATGCTAAGTTAAAAAATAAATCATTTGCAGCGTCACCCTAATTGCTGCACCATGTTGGCTTATACCTGCACGACATCAACCCACCACTGTGGAGCATGGCATGGCCTCAACAGACCCTTTACTGCAGCCCTATCAGCTTAAGCACCTGACCCTGAGAAACCGCATCATGATCACCTCCCATGAGCCGGCCTATCCAGAAGACGGTATGCCCAAGGCCCGATACCGTGCTTACCATGAAGAGCGTGCCAAAGCCGGTGTAGCCTTAACTATGACCGCAGGCTCGGCCACTGTATCAAGGGACAGTCCGCCAGTATTTAACAATATTTTGGCTTACAAAGACGAAGTGGTACCGTGGATGAGAGAAGTCGCTGACGCCTGCCATGAACACGGCTGTGCCGTAATGTTACAGCTTACCCATTTGGGACGCCGCACTGGCTGGGCCAAAGGGGACTGGTTGCCTGCGGTATCACCCTCCCACCATCGTGAACCTTCCCACCGGGCTTTTCCCAAGCAAATTGAAGACTGGGATATTGACCGCATTATCACAGATTATGCTGATGCAGCAGAACGCATGTATGCCGCAGGCCTTGATGGCATTGAATTACAGGCCTACGGCCACTTAATGGATCAATTCTGGTCCCCCATGACCAACACCCTAAATGGTCCAGAAACAAGTCGCTATAGCGGCCCATTGGAAAACCGCATTCGCTTTTCCTTGGACGTGCTAAGTGCCATTCGCAAGCGCGTTGGCGACCAATTTATAGTGGGTGTACGTTACACCGCCGATGAAGCCATGAAAGGTGGTTTGAGTGCCACTGAAGGGGTGGCTATATCCAAAATACTGCGCGATAGCGGTAACGTGGATTTTCTTAATGTCATTCGGGGTCACATCGAAACTGACGCCGCTTTAACCGATGTCATCCCCGTTATGGGTATGAAGAATTCTCCGCATTTGGATTTTGCCGGGCGCGTACGTGAAGCCACCGATTTTCCTGTATTTCACGCGGCCAAAATTCCCGATGTGGCCACCGCACGCCACGCTATCGCCGAAGGCAAACTAGACATGGTAGGTATGACTCGTGCCCATATTGCCGACCCACATATTGTGCGAAAAATTCTCGCTGGCAAAGAAGACACTATTCGCCCTTGCGTGGGGGCCAATTATTGCCTTGACCGCATATATCAGGCTGGTGATGCTTTCTGCTTACACAACGCCGCCAGTGGCCGCGAATTAACCATGCCCCACGACATTCCCAAAGCTGACACTCGTAAAAAAATTGTCATTGTTGGAACTGGCCCTGCTGGTATGGAGGCTGCCAGGGTAGCGGGCGAACGTGGCCATCAGGTCGTGGTTTTTGAAGCAGCCGCCGAAGCCGGAGGCCAAATACGTTTAGCAGCCCAATCACCACGGCGCAGCGAAATGATCTCCATTATCGAATGGCGCATGAGCCAGTGCTTGGCGTTGGGCGTGGACTTCCGCTTTAATACATGGGCAGAGGCGGCTGATATTAAAGCCGAAATGCCCGATGCAGTCATTATTGCTACGGGTGGTATGCCCCATACGGAGGTACTATCAGAAGGTAACGATTTGGTGGTTTCAACTTGGGATATTCTATCCGGTGATGTGCAACCCGGCAGCAATGTTCTGGTGTTTGATGATGCCGGCGATCACCCTGCTTTGCAAGCAGCAGAAGTGCTAGCTAACAGCGGTGCCAAGGTGGAAATCATGACTCCTGATCGCAGCTTTAGTCCCGACGTGATGGCCATGAATTTAGTGCCATATATGCGCAGTTTGCAAGATCGAGACGTCACATTTACCGTCACTTATCGAGCCGAGAAAGCCAAACGCCAAGGTGACTTGATTAGGGTAACCCTGAGCAGTGATTACGGCTCTGTCAACAAATACCGTCTGGTAGATCAGCTAGTAATTAATCACGGCACCTTGCCCTTGGATGAAATTTACTTTGATCTCAAGCCTGATTCCAGCAACGCTGGCGAATTGGACCAAGACGCCTTCATTAATGGCAAGCCACAAACCATAGTGCGCAATGCCCACGGCAAGTATCAACTTTTCCGCATTGGTGATGCTGTGGCGGCACGCAATACTCATGCCGCTATTTACGATGCATTGCGTCTAGTAAAGGACTTGTAATTCGCTGCCACCCAGCTTAATCACAATCATAATAGATTGTGATTAAGCCATACCTGCTAACTAGAACGCGGCCCACTGCGCACTGGTTGACGCTGTTTCTATTTGTGCATAACAATCACGCTTGGCCACATAGATTGCCGGTAGCAACCAGGCAACATTAAAAAAGTCGACTATATTAAATACAGTCCTGACATTGACACGACTAGCAACATCAACATACCCGCACACAGGTGTATATTATAAGACCACCTAACCTTATCAATGGATTGATGACGCAGCAACACTTGATACTAGCACAGGGGAGTGAAAATGACGGTGGAACAACTTGACTATATGACTGCACGATCGCGCATGAAAGCCGGGGATGTCATTGCCTTTGGCGGTAAGGGCCACTTGTCTGAAATAATTAAATTAGCAACATTCTCTGCCGTATCTCATGTCGGTACGGTACTGCAAACCCAGATTCCCGATGATAATTCAGGGCGATTTTTTAACCTAATAATTGAATCAACATATATCGATGGGTGCAATGGCGTCAGTATCTCAAGACTGAGCGATCGCCTAGATGCTTATGTAGGCGAGTTATGGTGGTTACCATTAAGCGATGTGATAAGACAAGCCAAATTCAACCAACAAGCGTTTTTTGATTTTTTGTTTGATAAAGCCCAACGGCGTATTGAATACGATACACCACAAGCAATCAAATCCGCACTTGATGCTCTGGACCGGTTGCCACTTGGCATGCATGGGCCCACTTATAACCATGAAGATTTTGGTAAGTTCTTCTGTTCCGAACTAGTGGCTGCCGGCCTTGAAAAAGCGGGCTCAGTTGGCAAGGTTAATAGCGCGGAAGTGACACCAATCGACCTTTGCCGCTGGCAAATATACCAAGACAAATATTACCAGCTCAAGGGCAACACAGACAAACAAATATCTCGTTTCAACACCCTATCCCCGGCCGCCTGGGATGATTAAAGTGAAAACCGATATTTGCCGAATAGAACAATTTTTACCAGCAAACACCGATACCAAGGCATCACCTAAAAAATACTCAAAGCACTCAAAACAACCAAAATATTAGACCCAGACAGGACTAGAGCTCGCCCGCCTCAGTGAGTACTTTACGAGCCACACGAAAGCACTCTAAAGATTGAGGAACGCCACAATAAATGCCAACAATGTGGCACGCCGCACGAATTTGTTCTTTGCTACAACCATTGGTTAAAGCGCCCTTACAGTGTATCTCCCACTCATGCATTTTGCCTAAGGCGCCCAGCATAGACAGGTTCATCAAGGATCGAGTTTTAGCATCAATAGCATCATCTCCCCATCCAAAGCCCCAACACCATGCTGTCATAGCCTCTTGAAACGGGCGGCTAAACTCATCAGCGGCGGCCAAGTTGTTTTCCACATACTCTGCCCCCAGGGTGGCCTTACGTTGTTCCAGTCCCTGTTCAAATAAATCCTGATCCATTGTCTTTCTCCACTAGCTAGTGATTTGTTATTCAATTAAATTAATGCCCTATATAAAAGCCAACAAGGTTTTCATAAACACCGGCAATACCAACATCCGAGCAAGGTGTCTTGTATTCAGTTAATTACGGCCACAAGCTTACCCTCTAAAACGGCTTTCACTAGACCATTTTCCACGGCTTCGACTTTAGCAACAATCGCCCCCTTGCCTTTATTATGTAACTTGGCAAGCCATACCTGCACATCAGCTTCTGACACACAAATACGGGCACTTATCTGTTCTTTAATAGGAGCTAAATAAGTGATTTCGGCTTTACCCATTACCACATCCGCATCCATGCCCTCAAGGCACAAGCGATGATGGCCCAAACTCCATCCTGCCAAGGCACATACGGAATAGATACTGCCAGCGAACGCCGTTTGATGGATATTGATATTGGGACCCGCCACAGGCGCCTGTAACTCTACTGAAGTAGAAGAGATGTGTAACACTTGCATTTGCAACAGCGCACTGGGGGCAATGTGTTGGTGCAAAAACTCGGTAAAAACCAATGAGTTATTCAAGGCGGTTGGTTGGTTTTGCATGCGACGGCCTCTGTATAAGGCTGGAAATAATCATTATGACGGTTTCCAGCCTTATAGCCAAGACACCAATGGCCATTTTTGCTTCGCACTAACCACTGGCTAACTGGGGTAGCCAAAGCACAATAATTGGGAAAGCTACCAATAGAGCGATGGTCACTCCATCAGCAATGAAAAAGGGTGTCACTCCTTTAAATACATCTTGCACTGACAGGTCATCTCTCACCCCAGCAACAACAAAGCAGTTTAGCCCAATGGGTGGGGTAATGAGGCAGAACTCCGCCATCTTGACAACTAATATACCAAACCAGATGGCACACATGGGGCCCGACATGCCAAATGCACTGGCTTCGGCGGACACCATTTCCCCGCCGTTAAGGGCCATCACAGCAGGATAAACCACAGGTAAAGTTAGCAATAGCATACCAATAGCATCCATAAACATGCCCAACACAGCATAGGCTAAAAGTATCAACACCAAAGTTAACATCGGACTTTGTTCCAATGAAGTAATCCAATCCGAAAAAGCCGTTGGTAAATCAGCAAATCCTAGAAAACGCACATAAACTAATACACCCCAGATAATGGTAAATATCATGACCGACAGCTTAGCAGACTCTAACAATGCGGCTTGCAGCTGCTTGCGACGCATACCATGCCAAATTGCCATACAAAGAACCACAAATGCGCCTATAGCACCGCCCTCGGTAGGTGTACCAAAGGCATCCCCAAATGGGTTATAAACAAACAATATGATAATCAATACCACGGCCACTATGGGCATAGCTGCCGGCAAGCAGGAAAAACGTTCAGCCCAATTATAACCCTTAACAGAGGGCCCCGAACCAGGCTTTAATAAAGCAATAGCGACAATCAGCAGGCCATAGATTAACGCTGAGAAAGCGCCGGGGACAAACCCGGCTAAGAGCAGTTTGCCAACATCTTGTTCCACTATAATGGCATAAACCACTAGAATGGCAGAAGGTGGAATCAAAGAAGCCAGAGTACCACCAGCCGCAACCACTCCTGCCGCAAAAGATTTGTTATAACCAAGTTTTAGCATTTCCGGTATTGCTATACGAGCAAATACAGCAGAGGTGGCTATGGAAGCACCCGATACGGCCGCAAACCCAGCTGTTGAGAACACAGTGGCCACGGCCATCCCGCCTGGCAACCACCCTACCCAACGTTTTGCGGCCTCGAACAAAGCCTTGGTAAGGCCTGCGTAATAAGCCAAATAACCGATAAGTATAAAGGTGGGTATTAATGACAGGGCCTGTGAAGATATTTTCGAGTGGGGCACTTGACCGGCTATCTTACTGGCAACGGTTAACGCCCACCAAAATGATTCAGGATTGAAGTCTTTTTTAGCCCAAAATATGCATATTAATCCAATCAGACCTGCAAGGCCGGCTGCAAAAGCCACCCTCATGCCCATTAGCACCAATATCAACATGCCACCTGATACCCATAGGCCGATATCTAGATTAGTCATCACTGACTCCTTTAGAGTTAAAGCCTGATAATTGAGCGGCTTCTGCTGCCGCCTGAGTCGCCGCATCTTGAATCAAAGGAACAGCCACTGGATATTGCAAATTTTTTACAAAGGCCATGGCGAAACTGCAAATCTGAATTAATAATCTAATGGCAATGATAAGAAATGCGATTGGCACAACTAACTTGGCAGGCCATAAAGGGATGCCAATATCAATGGAACTATCTCGACTCCACCAAGGTGCCGAGAAATCAAAACTACGCTCAAAATGTGACCAAGAACCCCAAATCATTAATATTATTAATAGCAATATGCCGATACTGGTGAGGGATTCAAACAGCCATAGCACTCGCCCATGAAGCTTGCCAACAAGCATATCCATGCGAATATGCCCTCCTTCACGTTGCGTATAAGCAATACCCATAAAGGCAATTAATGGCATTGCTTGCTCGATCCAGTCCACATAACCTGGCAAGGGCTGGTTGATAAACTGACGACCGGATACAGAAATAACAGCCAATACCATAAGTAAGAAGATCGCATAACCACTCACCAAAGCCATGAAGCTTTCAAAAACTAATAATCGACGGTCAAGTTTACTCAACCAAGTGTTATCGGTTAGCACTGTTGCAGAACCAGCCATACTATGCTCCTAAATGGCAAATAAAGCGCAAGGCTGAAAGTCAGCCATGCGCCTATTACTTTCAATCATTACTTAGCTATCAGCGCAGTAACAAAATCAAATAGTTCTTGAGAAGGAATACCTTTAGCAGCATTGTCGCTGACCCAGGCTTGAGCAGCTGGGCCCGATACAACTTGTTTAAAGTTAGACAGCTCAGCTTCGCTGTAAGTGATACTGTTGATACCCTTAGCGGCTAGTGCGGGGCCCCATGCATCCATGGTCTTACCATTGTAGGTGGCAATATAATGATCCAAGGCTTCATCAACTGATCCTAACAATGCTTCACGATGGTTATCCGACAAGCCGGCTAAGGAGTCTGTGTTCACAACCACGGGACAATTGACGGTTCCTGGATTGAGGTTTGTAGTCCACCATTTACCTGTTTCGATAGTACCAAACGACATATGTGCATGGGGCGCAAACGCTACCGCCTTGACAACGCCACTATCCAACGCTTGACGCACTTCTGAAGCTGACATGGAGGTGGGAACAGCACCCACCGCCGACATGGCTTTGCCAATGCCGCCCGTTGCCCGTACCGTGAGGCCTTCAAATTCGTCTAGGGTTTTGGGTGCGTCACCGACACCCAAAATATTGTATTGGGGTAAAGGAGAAGGCATCAACAAGGTAGCATTCCAACGCGCTAGATCTTTTACTACCGCTGGGTGTTGATAGACAGCCTGAGAAATAGTGCGCTCTTGCTGTAGAGAATTGACGCCAAGAAATGGCAGTTCCAATACTGTAATTGTCGGATTTTTATCACGATGATAGCCAGCACAAAACTGCGCCATTTCAAAGGCTCCGATGGATATTCCATCGAGGTTTTCCTTATTCTTTGACAGGCCGCCATAGGAAATGTTTAACGTAAATTCACCGCTGGTTTTAGCTTCTACCAATTCGGCTATTTTTTCTACATGTTCGGTAAACGCTCGACGCTTACCCCACAAAGAGACGTTCCATTGTTCAGCGAAAGCTTCAGCAGCAACACTCAGGGACAGAGCAGCAACCACACCTTTGGTAAGATTATTAGTAATCATCAAATTTCCTCAGTAGAGTTATTATTAGCCTGTATAGTCTAATAAACTCGCTAATATCACGGTATGAAGAAATCTGCCACCACTGCAGCAACAACTCAGCGGATTTCCGCTAGCCCCTCCTAAAGCAGTTGATTACGATCAAGATCCAGTTTTACCATCTTTTCATTCAATGTGCGGCGACCAATGCTTAATGCAGTAGCCACATCATCCATACGCCCGTGATGCTCTACTACGGCTTTGCTTATGAGCGCCTTTTCAAACTCAGCTACAGCCGAACGCAAGCCTGAACGCTGTGTATCAGGCCCCGCTTGCCCATATAACGCCTCTTCCACACTGCACGGATCTACTCGGCTGGACAAGACCATCCGTTGTGCCACATGCCTGAGTTCTCGGACATTGCCAGGCCAAGTATGAATCAATAAAACCGACAGATCAGCGGGCGTTAGAGTGGGAACTGGGCTTGCATGCAAATGAGAGTAATTGTGTAAGAAATGATTAAACAATAGTACGATATCATCACTACTTTGGCGCAAAGGCGGCATATACAAACTTAAATTATCTAAACGATAGACTAAATCTTTGCGCAGCACCTTGGACTCTAATAATTCACTGATATCAGCATTGGTAGCCGAGACAATTCGCAGATCTGCTGTACACTTATCGATACTATCAACGCGCTGAAATTCACCGGTTTCCAAGAGCCGCAATAACTGCCCTTGTTGCTCTAAAGAAAAAGCCCTTAGCTCATCCAAGAATAGAGTTCCACCTGCCGCTTTATCCACATATCCCTGTTGTGATTGGCTACCAAACATAGCTTGCGCAAATTGATGTTCACTAAAAGTAGTGCAGTCAACGGTGATAAAAGGTTTTTGTACTCTACTCGATAATGCATGCAGTGCTTTGGCTGCCAGCTCTTTTCCGGTACCCGTTTCTCCCGAAATCATCACAGGTGCATTAGCTTCAGCAAACTGTGTAATCAGCCTACGAACTTTTATTAATTTAGTATTATTGCCGATTATCATTTGATCCAAGCCAGACAAACTGGCTACCTGGTCTGACAATAGTCGATTACGCTGCTCCAACCGGTGCTGATCAACAGCATTTTTAGCATCCTGCAGCAACCGTTTGGGCTCATAAGGCTTTTCAAAAAACGTATAGGCACCCTTTTGCATCGCGGCAACAGCCATTGACACATCAGCATGTGCTGAAATAAATATGAACGGTGGTCGTTCTGGCATATCATGCAATTCATCAAATAACTGTAAACCAGTGATGCCCGGCATACGCACATCAGAAATCACCAAATCAGGGCGCTGGGTCAATACCTGGGTCTTCGCTTGCCTGGCACTGGCCAGCTTGCTAACCCGCCAGTGCTGTTTACTCATCAATAAAGCCAGAGACTCTCTTACTCCGGCTTCATCGTCAATAATTAGTACATGTTTGTCCATGCTGTATGCTCTTGTTCATTTTGATCATTGGTAGCAACTAGGCTGGGTCTTGTATTGAGGGCAAGCACACAGTAAATAACGCCCCACCACTACTTTGTTCCTTGGCTTCGATTTTACCATGATGCTCTTCCACTATAGCTGCGCAGATAGCCAACCCTAAACCGATACTGTCACTGGTGCCGTGAGACGTATAAAAAGCTTCAAATAGATTCTTGGGATTATGGTCGCCGAAGCCTAAGCCATTATCAGCCACACTGAGACACCAACAATCCTTTTCCTCTACTAATTTTAGCCTAATCTGGGCATTGCTCACATCTTGCAGAGCTGAACGGGCATTGCTTAACAGATTCAGCACCACCTGTTGCAAGCGTTGGTCATGCGCCAACACCCACGCAGACTGCCTAGGATATTCACAGGAAAGAGCGATAGTTTGCTCTTTAGATACCAATTCAAATAGCTGTTTTGACTGCTCAACAACCTGCTTGAAGTCAACTTGAGTTTGTGGATTTTTATCAGGCCGAGAGAAATCCCGTAGTTCATCAGTCATCATTTGCATGCGCCCAACCACACTTTGCAAATTACCCAATAACTCATCCATCTCCACAGATCTTGGGCCTAATTCAGCGGCTACCAAATAGGTTTTTAAAGCAGACATGGGTTGGCCAAGTTCATGAATTATAGAGGCCGATAGCTGCCCTAGAGCAGCCATCCGGCTCGATTGTATCAGTTGCCTTTGTATCTTAGTTAGCTCTTTTTGTGCCAAATTATGTTCAGCCACTTCACATTCCAAACGCACATTTACAGCAGCCAACGCGGATCGGTTGGTTTCACTATCAGCCAAGGCTAGCTTGATACGCCGGGAACGAATAACCAACGCCCAAGCCCAAACAAAAAACAAGGCGGCCGTCAAAATAATAGCAACCAAGGCGGAACGTTGCTGAACATCGACCGTTTCGGAAAGCAGGTGTAACTGCCAGCCGTTGACTAACATATTGGCCTGTGAATACAGATAGTCTCTGCCGCCCACAAGGGCCTTATTATTAGGCAAAAATTGCCACGCCAAAGGCACTATTTCACGACCGGAGAATTGCTTTTGTTGCTGTATATTTTCTAATTGCTCAGCCTGCAAAGGTTGCAGCGAGTGATACAACCAATCCTGCTGACTTCCTAAAATAACGATACCATTATCATCTGTAACAATACCAGTTGCCCCGCCTTCAGGCCAAAGTTGGGCAAAGGTGCCAGTCCCGACCTTTGCGGCTACAACACCAATGACCTCACCATTGGCTGCGTATACTGGCTCGGAAATAAAGTAGCCAGGAATGCCCGTTGTCGCTCCAATAGCAAAGAAATCGCTGCTGCGCCCCATAATGGCTTCCTTAAAATAGGGCCTAAATGAATAGTTATTGCCTAAATAGGTCAATGCATCTGCATAATTAGAAGCGGCGAC
>JAAERS010000386.1 GCA_024230095.1 Gammaproteobacteria bacterium
GGGTAGTCTGTTTGTTGCATTTCATAAGAAACCAGGCCATTTTTAACGAAAATTTGCCATGAACAGCCGCCAGTACAGTTAACCCCATGGGTTGACCTGACAACTTTGTCATGACGCCAACGGTTTCGGTATGTGTCTTCCCAGGCGCGGTCTTCTTTGGTGACGATACCGTGCCCTTTCGAGTAAGTTGATTCAATCCGACTAAAGTACCTAAATCTGTCTAAAAAATGGCTCATTTATAGCTCCGTAATAATTAATAAATATTTTTTAACACTTTTTTATGGGTTTTGAAATTCTGCTCCTTTGCGTAGGTAAAACCACCAGTTAACCACCATACATACCGCATAGAACACGGCAAAACCATACAGCGCAATCTCTGGCGTTGTGGCATTGATTTGTTCGCCAAACACTTTAGGGATGATAAACGCACCATAAGCGGCCACTGCCGATGTCCAGCCGAGAACAGGGCCGGCCTGTTCTTTATTAAATACCTGCGATATTGTCCTAAAGGTCGAGCCATTACCAATACCGGTCATGGCAAATAAAAGCACAAATAGGATTAAGAATGGCCAAAAGAACTCCTCAGGGGTTGCCGATGCATAGGCCTGTTTCATATAATAAGCTACGCCAAATGCTGAGACCACCATTACTGCGGAGATGTATTGCGTTACTTTAGCGCCACCCATCTTGTCCGCAATCGTGCCACCAATTGGACGGATAAGTGCGCCAACAAAAGCGCCCATCCAGGCATA
>JAAERS010000387.1 GCA_024230095.1 Gammaproteobacteria bacterium
TATCCCGTGGAAAGTCCTGTGACTCAACCGTGATCGCATCAGAACCCCGTGGGGCGCTGGCAGGTAGGTTCCCACTCACGATTGCAAGCAGTCCGTTCTCTTGTGTGTAGACGAGTTTTGTCATGATCAGTAAAGAGGAAAGGATTAACTACGCAGCGTCAAGTAACAACTGCGCTGGTGATCGTGGGCATTATTAAGGATTCTCCAATGCAGTGACTCGTGCCACTAAGCTGTTAAATTGTTCGATGGTAAATGTATCTGGGAGCTGGGCATTTGTGGCGTTGACAGAGAAGTTAAAAGCATAGTCAAAGTATGCACCAGAAGCAGATACAAGCTGCGCTGTAAAACCATTTACTGTCTTAGCTCCAAGCACAGCAAAACCGCCACCCGTTGTTGTTGACCATCCGACTGAGCCAACAACGGAGTATTTATTAGTAGGCATCGGCGTGGTAAACACCACGTCGTAAATACCTGTTGATACTTTAGTAACTGAAGCAATATTAAAGCTTCCCTCAATTGCGCCACCTGCCGCACACGCTGCCCAAGCATCTGTACCGGTGCCACCTTTTGGTGGGAGGGCGTTTAATGCTTGGACGGTGAAAGTGGCAGGATAACCATTGGCATTTCCGCCAGAGTTAAATGTGTTATAGCTAAAGCCTGTTGCGGATTGAGATACTACACAGGCATTTCGCAGGGCTGTACTGGTTTGGTCGTTGGCGTCAACTTGAACAGAGTAACTATCGGAAGGCATAGGTGTGGTAAACACCACGTCATACGTATTCGACCCAGTTTTAGTTACAGAAGCGATATTCAACCCATTGTTAATCGTCCCATCAGCTTCAACATTTCCCCAAGCCGCAGCACCGCTGTAATTAATCACGTCCCCAAAGGTCGTGAGGGCTACCTCGGCTGGTTCGTTGTCGAAGACCGAGAGATTGATGTATTCAGGGTCAACTAACGTAGCACCAGTGACTACACCTAGATAAACTCTTGTTAGAGTCCTAGCGCCACCAGTAGAAGTAATGCCCTCTTCGTAAACGCTGACTCCAGTTTGGGTGTTATTTCTACTTGCAGTGCCATTGATAATATAGTTTATATCATTAAACAAGCCAGTTTCAAAGTCAACAAAATATACACCAGTGGCTTTTTTACCTACACCTACAATACCTTTTGAGTTGTAGACTCCAGCCATTGTTGGCGTAGCCTCAGTGCCTGTCACCTCTGATGTGTCTATACGAAGGTAAGCCTTAGCTGTTCCGAAGATATTCGTGTTAGCTGCTGTACCCGTTCCACCAACAATTGATAGGTCGGTGATGCTGACTTGGGTGAAGACGCTGTCTGCACCAGATGCTGCTTTGCTGGAGATTCCCAGTCCTTGGGAAGCCTTACCACCATCACAATA
>JAAERS010000388.1 GCA_024230095.1 Gammaproteobacteria bacterium
AAAGGCATGTAGCTCGGCACGATAAGCCAACTCGTAACGTTCTAAGAAGAAGTGCATGGGTTTGGCCGTGATCACACCTTGTTGCGTGGCACTGGTGACCATATGTTCTTTTATATTCTCGGCACACAACAAACCCCGGCTACCATGGACCTCCAAACGTTGATCATAGCCAAAGCTGGCCCGCCGACTATTGGTAATTTGTGCTAATTTACCCGATGCGGTGGTCAGCGTAATCACCGCCGTATCGACGTCGCCTGCTTGCCCGATGGCAGGGTCTACCAAGCATGAGGCATGGGCACTGACTTGGGATACCTCCTCTGCCAATAAGAAGCGAGCCATGTCAAAATCATGAATCGTCATATCACGAAATAAACCGCCCGATACCTTAATGTAGTCAACAGGTGGTGGCGCTGGGTCCTTAGAAATAATACTCAGCAGTTCGACATCCCCAATTTCGCCACTAGCCAAACGTTGTTGTAAGAGGGAGAAACTAGGATCGAAACGGCGATTAAAGGCCACCATAGCGACGATATTACTGGCCTCCACCTTGGCAACCACCTGCTGCACTCGGACTAAGGATAGATCAATGGGTTTTTCACAAAACACGTGCTTGCCGGCATCAACCGCTTGTTCAATCAGCTCCGCATGGGTATCCGTAGCTGAACATACCATCACCGCGTCAATGCTATCGTCGGCAAATATTTGTGCTACGGATTTCTGTTCACAGCCCAAGGCCTTGCTCAATGATTCAGCATTGGGCTGATAAGGGTCATGCAAAGCCACCATTTCAGCCTGCGGGTGCAAAAGCACATTGCGTCCATGTATGTTGCCAATACGGCCTGCTCCAAATAATGCTAATCTGATCACTCGACAATCCCCTACTTTACTATTTCATAACCTGCCGCATGGGCAGCTTGTTGGAGAGCCTGGTAACCCATACAAGCGTATTCATAAGGGTTGGCTTTGGCTGGGTCCTGTTCGGCTTCAACAATCACCCATCCCTCATAACCTTTATCAGCCAGGGCCTGCATAAAGGCGCCATAGTCAATCATGCCATCACCCGGCACGGTAAACACGCCACGCAACACGCAGTCCAAGAACGAGTCTTTGCTTGGGTCCACACTGGCCATCACATCGGCACGAATATCTTTGGTATGCACGTGATTAATACGATGTCCGTATTTATTCACCACGCCCAGCAAATCACCACCTGCAAAAACAAGGTGGCCGGTATCTACCAACAGGCCAACGGCATCACTGGTGTTTTGCATCACCCAATCCAGTTCCGTTTCTGTTTCTACACCAGTGCCCATGTGGTGATGAAAGGACAAGGGAACGCCCTCACTGGCACAAAATTCCGCCACCAAACTCAAGCGTTCACCATAAGCCGCAAAGTCAGCCTCGGGCAGTATCGGTTTACTATTGAGCGGCGCATTACGCGCATTTTGTACCGTATTCCATGTTTCGCCATAAACGATAACTGGGGCCTGCAAATCGCGGAAACGATACAGTTGCTCGGCGATTCGTTCAATCTCTTGTTGCGCACTAATATGCAGTAACTGACCAGAATACCAACCCGAGGCCAACTGCAAGTCATGTTCGGCCAATACCTTGCCCAGCGCTACCGTATCAGTAGGAAACTTACCACCCACTTCCGTGCCCGTATAACCGGCCATACGAGTCTCATGCAGACAGGTGGCCAGAGTCGTATCACCGCCCAATTCAGGCAAATCGTCATTCGACCAAGAAATCGGTGACATACCAAATTTCAACTTCATGCTATGTTCTCTCTATTATTGTTGCAACATCCATTCATGGGCTGGATCATTGTAAAAATGCCATTCACGCAACGGTCCTGCCATGACGTTCAGATAGTAACTCGTATAACCGTGTGGCACCCCTACTGGGTGATAACCACGCGGCACCAAAACCACATCGCCATCTTCAGCCGACAAGGTTTCATCCAGACTTCTATCGTCCGTATAGACTCGTTGGTGCACGTAACCTGAAGCTGGCTGCAAACGATGATAATAGGTTTCTTCAAGCAAAGTTTCTTCTGGGCAAGCATCCCGATCGTGCTTATGGGGAGGGTAGGATGACCAATGACCCGAGGGCGTCACCACTTCCACGACCAATAAACTATCGGCCGCCTCGGTTTCAGGCAAAATATTACGCACATAACGCGTATTGGTACCTTGCCCTCTAACTTCTTGTGACATTGACGTCGGATCAATCAAACGTGCGCCGCCACTACCCCCATGACCAGGTGCACTACAAATGGCCACTTCACAAGCGGTCAGTGTCTCAATCGTTACCGACTCCCCCGCCGGCACATACACGGCCCCTGGCGCTTGATCAGCAAACAAGTCCTCTCGCCCACCCACGCCTTGCCAATTCGTTTGTGCCACACTCACATTAGCCGTGCCGGTCACAATGACCACACATAATTCCTTACCTTGCTCTTGCCAATGCAAGCTTTCATTGGCGGGCAATTGATGTACACAGAAACCCACATATTGCCACCCAGCCGACGCGGGGGTCACCCGCTGGCGCAAGGTCCCTATCTGGGGTTTCAGTAACAGTTCTGACATGTCACATTCCTATATAATTAGTGTCTTAATAACCACGTTGCGCCTTACGCTGTGCGACCCATTCGTGATGTTTGGCAACCACAGATTCACGTTCAGAAACTTCAGGCACTTCCACTTCCCAGTATGCACCACCTGGAGAGGCCGTTAGTGGATCTGTATCGATCACCACCACACTCACACCAGCACGCTGACGCGCATCTGTCACCGCCTGCTTTAACTCACCAACATTATCCACATGGACAGCATGAGCGCCCATAGCGCGGGCATGGCCAGCAAAATCAATATTGGCCAAACCTTTGTTGTAAGTATGCTCTAAGAGGTTATTAAAATTGGCACCACCGGTGGCCATTTGCAAACGATTGATGCAACTAAAACCACGGTTATCCAATACAACAATGGTCATTTGAAGGCCCAAACTGACTGCTGTGGCGACATCGGAGTTCATCATCATGTAAGAGCCATCACCGACCATAACGACCACCTCACGGTCTGGACAAGCCTGTTTGACACCAACACCACCACAAATTTCATAGCCCATACAAGAATAACCATACTCAAGGTGATAACCACCTACTTGAGCGCAACGCCAATGTTTATGTAGTTCAGCCGGCAAACTGCCGGCGGCAGCAACTACCACGGCGTTGTCAGCTACACGTTGGTTAACGGCAGAGATAACCTGTGCGTCACTAGGCAATGTTTTTGAATCATCAGCGGCGAGGATGGCTTCGGCTTCAGTTTGCCATGCCGCAATGGCATCTTTAACTTCTCGCCCCCATGCCTGTGGTGACACATAATCTCCTATACCGGCAGTCAAACATAGCAAGCCCTCACGGGCATCACTGTGCAGGGACATAGCGCGATACTTAATAGCATCCATAGGCTGCACATTAAGCTGAATAACCTGCCCTTTAAACAAGGTATTAGAGGCAGATATAAAATCTTGCAAACGTGTGCCCACGGCTAAAACAACATCTGCTTGCGCGGCCAAAGTATTGGCACTAGTCACACCCGTAACGCCAACAGCACCAGCATTAAGTGGGTGTTCGGCCAGCAAACTGGATTTGCCAGCTTGTGTCTCAACAACAGGGATTTGATGCTGCTCTGCAAAAGCCCGCAGTGTGGCTTCGGCAAACGAGTACCGCACGCCACCGCCCGCCACAATGATCGGCTTTTGAGCATTCATCAGTGTCTCACACGCACTAGCCAGTTCGAGCTTATCCGGCCCTTGTCGACGCAAGTGCCAGACGCGTTTGTTAAACATGTGCTCAGGAAAGTCAAACGCCAACGATTGCACATCCTGACACACACTAATGGTGGCGGGACCACACAGAGCGGGATCGGTTAAGGCGACCATGGCTCTAGGTAATGCATTTATCAATTGTTCTGGGCGGGTAATACGGTGAAAATAGCGACTCACTGGGCGAAAGCCATCATTCACTGACATGTTACCATCGGCAAAATTTTCTGCTTGTTGTAAAACAGGGTCAGGCTGTGCTGAAGCAAATACGTCACCGGGAATCAGTAATAGCGGCAAGCGATTCACGTGCGCCACACCGGCGGCAGTAATCATATTGGTCGCGCCAGGCCCAATGGACGAAGTAGCCACCATCACCTGTTGACGTTGCTTGGCTTTAGCAAACGCCGTCGCTGCCAAGGCCATTGACTGCTCGTTATGACCTCGATAGGTCGGCAACTGGTCTTTGACCTGATACAGGGCTTCACCAATGCCCGCTACGTTGCCATGACCAAAGATGGCCCAAACACCAGCAAACAATGGCAACTCGTCGCCTACTTCTGTCTCTACATATTGGTTCACAAGGTAGCGAACCATCGCTTGTGCAGCTGATAATCGAATTGTATTCATAGCCTATAATCTCTCAACTTTCTATTCCGCTCGGACCTTTCGCCAAGCGTTAATAATGCTTCGGTATTGCTGACGCATCAAGTCAATTGCTTGACGGTCGTCCATATAACCACCCAACCATGATTTGGCGGCTTCCGCAAATAGTGTTCGTCCTACGGCAAAGCCTTTGACGCGCGGTTCTTGACCTGCCGCTGCAAAGGCCTGTTCAATTACCGCCACGGGGGCATTCAAACCCAAAACGATAATGCCCAAGCAATAGGGGTCGTATTGGCCAACCAATGCTCCTGCTTGGGTCCAATAGTCTACTTCCATGCTAGGCTCTAATTTCCACCAATCAGGTTTTACTCCTAGTTGGTAAAAATGCTGCATAATCGACACTACCTGATCGAAGGCTGGACCTTGCTCTGAGCGGGCCGTGATAATTTCCAATAGCCATTGATGCCCTGTTTGTTGGCAAGCCTGATTTAAAATTTGGATCATTGTATCGTGCTGTAAACGAATATCTTCACTATCATCTAAACGATAAGGACAGAGTACTTTTACGGTTTGATTGAGAGGCCAGTCTTGTAACTGCGCCAACACTTCTGTTGCATTCTCCCAAGCTAGAGGAAATACTCCAGAGGCCTCCAGGGGCCGTCCTACCCATGCTTTGGTGCTGGTAACGGTATGCAAAGCCTGGCGCCCCAAGCGATCATCAAGCAGCATACCAAAACCCGGCAAATGCCCAGCTTCGGCGACGGCTGCCTGACGCGCTAAGTCTTTAAACTGACCAATATGAGCCGGACTCTTAGCATGCTCTTGTGCCCAACTTAAAAACTGATGTCGGTGATCAATAGCAAACGCCATAACCTCATCATGAACATAACGACGATTTGTTGTGCGATGAATATGGTTGAGACGCTGATCAAAGCGCAGAGCCTCATATTTACTACCTTGCTGCAAATAATCGTCGAGTTCAGCCCAAGACGGAATCGCTGGTGCACAACCATGACGCGACACAGCAATAGCACCACAGGCGTTGGCATAAGCACAGCTAATTGGCCAATCCTCACCGCCCAGCCAGCCACGCAAGAGGCCAGACATGAAGGCATCACCAGCACCTAAGACATTAAATACATCAACTTTAAACCCTGGACCCTCGGCACCAGATTGCCAGCCATCTATTTGTCCTTCAAATACGCGGCACCCCAAGGCCCCGCGTTTACATACTAGTGTGGCCTTTGACAAACGACGTACATGATTTAATGCGGCTAAGCTATCTTCTGTACCGCCGGCAATATGGAACTCTTCCTCGGTGCCAACAATTAAATCCAATTGTGGTAAAAATTGCTGCAAATGTTCACTTACCTGACCATCTGCTATGAAGCGGTTTTCGCCATCACCATGACCTGACAAACCCCACAAATTGGGTCGGTAATCGATATCCAATACTACTTTAGTGCCGTGGCGCTGAGCATATTCAACCGCTTTTAGGCTAGCGGCGGCAACACTGGGCGTACTAAGGTGCGTTCCTGATAATAATAAAGCTTGGCTGCTGGCAATGAGTTGTTCGTCCACATCAGCTTCACATAACGCCATGTCGGCACAATTTTCTCGATAAAAAATAAGTGGAAAACGCTCTTCATCTTGAATCCCTAGAAGCACCAAAGCAGTAAGCCTTTCGGGATCCGTTTTCACTCCCTCTACATTGACACCTTCAGCAACCAATGTTTCACGTATAAAGCGGCCCATATGCTCATCGCCCACGCGGGTCAACAAAGCACTCTTTAAGCCAAGTCGCGAAGTGCCTATCGCCGTATTGGTCGGGCTACCACCAACATACTTGGCAAAGCTGGCCATATCTTCTAAACGACCACCTACTTGATGACCATAAAGGTCAACTCCCGCGCGCCCCATGCAGACCAGGTCTAGTGTTTTTTGTTTCATTTAAATTCCATTAGAAATATTTATTCTATTTAATGGGTAAAAAATTTTCCTAACTTAGTTGGTCTGCTAGCTCAGCTTTTTGCTTACCAGTTTCCACCGCTAAACATAACGCCAAGCACATGGTGGCCGATAAACCACGAAAACCACTCACCTCTTCTTCAAGCACTTCCAGATGACAATCATCAGATTTTGCAATCGGACTAAGCGTCGAATCGGTCATGGCAACAACCTTCACTTTATTAGCCAAACATATTTCAACCAATTCTCTTGTGTTGGCAGTGTAGGGACTAAAACTGATTGCTAATAACACATCATCTTCTTGCAACATACGCACCTTGTCAGCCATATAACTGGGCATACCCGATAACACAACTGACTGAATACCCAGTTTAACCAAAGTGTAATGCAAATAAGCAGTCACCGGTTCTGCTCTTCCCTGTCCCGCAATATAAACTAACCGTGCTCCTGCCAAATGCTGACTAGCTTGCAGGATAGCCGTTTCATCGGCCTGTTGCTCTAGCCTAGAAATTGATTCAGAAGCCGCATGAGCAAACTGAGACAAGACCGACTGTTCGCGATCTACCGAACGTTGCATGGAACTTAAGCGTTCCGCATAAGGCTGCGGCACGTGACGCATGCTTTCCTGAAATACCGCCTGCATATCAGAAAATCCTCGGTACCCAAGCGACTTGGCAAAACGCACCATGGTAGATGGAGTCACGCCAATTTGGTCACTGATAGACGCCACAGTATTTAGAGCAATTACATCAGGATTATGCATGGCGAACACGGCTACACTTTGTAAACGCTTGGGCAAATCACGGTAATGATCTTGTAACCAGGGTTTCAAGTCGCCAAATATTCTCGGTGGTTGCAGCTCACTTTTGCTCATTACTTATCTAATTACCGGTTGTAAATAAAGTTTCAATTTAAGAGCCTTAAAGCGCTCATAGCCAATATGATCCACGTTACACTTGGATTAACTGCTGCTTTTTAGCATTTGTTTTGGATAACGTCTAATGATAATTTTACTAATCCCCTAGCCTTCTAGGTGCTAGAGAATCGCCATCCACATAAGTCCTCACATTAATTGCAAAAAAGTATACGTCATGATTTTTATTTTTGGAATATATATTTCAAAAATAAATTAGTTGAAATTTATTTTTTACAATGGTACAAATTAGGTGTCTTCAGATTTGTCGAGGCTATTTGTGTTTTACGTCGCCAAGCAGCTTTAGGCCCATTTGTAGGAAATGGATATAAAATAGAGGCCTAGCCTCAAATTTGTCATTACCATGACAATTATTTTTAACCACGGGGTGTCCCGTAAAATAAAAACTAAAAATTAGCTATGCTGATTTTTTGGAGGAAAATAATGAAAAAAGTCAATCTCTTTGCTGCTACAGCTCTTTCAATGGCTATGGCTACTGGTGCTAATGCAGCCACTATCGGCTACTTAAGTTCCAACTTTGACGACAACTTCCTGACCCTAATGCGTGAAGCCGCCAAGGAGCACACTGAAGCTTTAGGCCACACTTTTCAAATTGAAGATGCGCGCGAAGACGTGGGCATGCAGTTGAGCCAAATTCAAAACTTTATTGCCTCTGGTGTTGACGCCCTGGTTGTGACAGCAGTTAGTGCGGCAGCCACACCACAAATCACCAAGATGGCCAATGCCGCCAATATCCCCCTAGTCTATGTTAACCGCATGCCTGTTGATGCTGCAGATTTGGGTGGCACCACCACCTTTGTAGGTTCTGACGAAACCTGGTCTGGCACCCTGGCGGCTTTTGAACTATGTAACCAAGCAGCAGGTACTGGTACCGCCGTTATGTTGCAAGGCATTCTGTCTAACGAAGCGGCCGTTACACGCTCCAAGGACTTCGAAGAAGTGCTAGGGCTTTCCATGTGTAAAGGCATCAAGCTAGAAGCTGTTGAAGTAGGTAGCTGGCAGCGTGCTAAAGGTAACGATATCGTGTCTAACTGGCTTAGCTCCGGTATGCAGATAGATATTGTGTTTGCCAACAACGACGAAATGGGTCTAGGTGCGATTCAAGCACTAAAGAACGCTGGTATCGATATGGATGACGTATTGGTAGGCAGTGTCGACGCTACCGCCGATGCTTTGGTCGCTATGAAAGCAGGTGATCTGGATGTAACCGTATTCCAGAATGCTGCTGGCCAAGCCACTGGCGGCATCGACGCAGCCATAGCTGCCATTAATGGCGAGTCTCTACCTAACTGGATTAACATCCCATTTGAATTGGTAACACCAGCCAACATGGCTGACTACATGGGCGCAAACTAACCGTTAGTTAACCCCTACGGACCCCAGGTATTTACCTGGGGTCTTTTTTTCCTACCCTTTTTACCAACAAATTTTTCTCCTAGGCACCTATTCATGAGTATACAAGACGATATAATTTTACGCACAGACAACCTCACCAAACATTACGGTGGCGTGCATGCACTTGAAGATGCTTGTTTTACACTTAGAAAAGGCGAGCACGTTGCCATTGTTGGTGACAATGGTGCGGGAAAATCCACGTTTGTCCGTCAAATAACTGGCGTTGAACAGCCAACTTCTGGTGATATTTTTTTTGAAGGCAAACGGGTTGAATTCAATTCACCTCTAGAAGCTCGCGAAGCCGGCATCGAGTCTGTATTCCAAGATTTGGCTCTTTGTAACCATCTCGACGTGCCCTCCAATCTGTTTTTAGGGCGTGAAGAAATATTATTCAATTTGGGCCCTTTTAGCATACTCAACGAAAAGAAGATGATGCAGAAGGCCCACGCTGTACTAGAAAAAACAGCAATTAAAATTCCTAATTTAAACAACCAAGTAGGTGATATGTCCGGTGGCCAACGCCAGTGCGTTGCCATCAGTCGTTCCGCCAGCTTTGCTTCTAAACTAATTATTATGGACGAACCCACTGCCGCCCTGGGTGTACAAGAAACAACCCAAGTAGAAAACATTATCCGCGGCCTCAAACAACAAGAAGTACCCCTAATATTAATCAGTCATAATTTGCGCCAAGTATTTAATCTCGTCGACAAGATTTGGGTTTTTCGCCGTGGGCGCATCGTCGGCGAAGTGAATGCAGCAGATACAGACGGCAACGAAATCGTATCCATGATCACTGGCGTTACGCGCGGTGTTCACGACAACGCTAGCTACATTTAGAGGGGGATCCATGTTTAAACGTGCAAATCTTCCTGCTGAAGCCAGCATATTTTTGGTGTTAGTTGGCATCGCTGTATTATTCGAAATCATTGGCTGGCTAGTGGTTGGCCAGAGCTTTCTGGGTAATAGCAAACGTCTCGTGATTATGATTTTGCAAGTATCCATTATCGGCATTATCGCCGTGGGTGTAACGCAAGTGATTATCACCGCTGGCATTGATCTATCTGGTGGTGCCGTGCTGGCCCTGGCGGCCATGGTAGCGGCCAGTCTCGCTCAGTCGGCCGATGCCTTTAGCCCTGTCTACCCAGACCTTCTTGGACTGCCGGTTATTATACCCGTAGCCGCTGGCATCATGGTTGGTGCCGCCTGTGGGTGGGCCAATGGTTCTATCACCGCTTACACTGGCATTCCACCATTCATAGCCACATTAGGCATGCTGGTTACGGCGCGCGCCCTGGCCGTGCTCTATACGGAAGGCCAGCCGGTTTATAGTCTGTCTGATTCGTTTTCTGTTATTGGATCCGGCGCCTGGCCAGTGGCCATATTCTTCGTCGTAGCCATTCTCTTTCATCTCATTTTAAACCACACTAAATACGGCAAACATACCTACGCTATCGGTTCCAATGAAAAAGCTGCTCGCATCGCTGGCATCAATGTAAAACGTCATAAAATACTGGTTTATACCATTGCTGGCTCCTTGTCAGGTTTAGCCGGTGTCATCATGTGTTCTCGGGCCACCATCGGTCAATCGGGCATGGGTATGATGTATGAACTGGATGCCATTTCCGCTGTAGTTATTGGTGGCACCTCACTATTTGGCGGCCGAGGCCGCATTTCTGGCACCGTTATTGGGGTCTGTATTTTGGGTGTTATCACCTCAGGCTTTACCTTCTTGCGTATCGATTTTTATTATCAAGAGATTGCTAAAGGCATGATCATCGTTACCGCCGTTATGTTGGACCAACATCGTCAAAAACTTCGCCGTGAGCGCTCTGTTTAAGTAAAGGACAAGATTAGAATGAATACATCATCTTCAACCGGTGGTTTGTCGACAGTCCAAAATTGGAAAAACAGACTACCAAAAGATGCCAGCATTATTTCTGTAATGATTGGCATGGCGCTGCTATTTGAATTGCTTGGCTGGATTTTTGTTGGCCAGAGTTTCATCTTCAATTACCAGCGACTGCTGATCATGATTCTGCAAATGGCCATTATTGGTATAATCGCCGTCGGTGTCACTCAGATCATCATCATGGCGGGGATCGACTTATCTAGTGGCTCTGTATTGGCGTTTACCGGTATTGTGGCTGCCAGTTTGGCTCAGACTTCCGATTATGCGCGGGCCGTATACCCTGCCCTGACAGACATGCCTCTATTCGTACCCATCATGGCCGGTATTCTTATGGGATTGGTGATGGGCAGTATTAATGGCGGTCTTATTGCCTACTCGGGTATTCCCCCATTTATTGCTACTTTGGGCATGTTGGTGGCCGCCCGTGGTTTAGCCCGCTGGTATACCAGCGGCTCACAGGTCAGCTTTTTTATCGATGACTATGCTATCTTAGGCAGCGGTGTCATGCCCGTGGTCATCTTTTTATCCGTGGCCATCATTTTCCATTTACTATTGCGCTATACCCGTTATGGGCGCTATACCTATGCCATAGGTTCCAATGAACAGGCGGCCCGGGTTTCCGGCATCAACATCAAAGCGCACAAGGTCTTGGTTTACACCTTGGCCGGTGGTCTTTATGGACTGGCTGCCGTGGTGGAAACCTCACGCACCCTGACGGCTCAGTCTGGTGCCGGCATGCTCTACGAGCTGGATGCCATCGCAGCTGTAGTTATTGGCGGAACCTCTTTAATGGGTGGTAAAGGCCGGATCACTGGCACCATTATTGGGGTGTGTATTCTCGGCATTATCACCTCTGGATTCACTTTTCTTGGCATTGGCTCGTTCTACACCAACATTGTTAAAGGTGTAATTATCGTCGCTGCCGTGGTGGCCGATCAGTATCGCAACAAGAATAGCGACAGCCACTAGCTAAGCGAACATTAAACCTACATTTGTACGGAAATTATTTAGATATGAAAGAAATTGGCATCGGTGTAATAGGCACCGCTTTTATGGGTAAAGCCCACTCCATTGCTTATGCTGTCGCAGGTACCGCTTTTGGTGGCAACCTGCGTCCTTCTCTGGAAATAGTCTGTGACCAGAATCCAGATATTGCAGAAACCAAACGCAAGGAAATGGGTTTTGCGCGTTGTACAACCCACTATATGGATGTTATCAACGACCCTAAGGTAAAACTCATATCCATTTGTGTGCCTAATTCCGTGCACAAAGAAATTGCCGTTGCCGCCTTAGCAGCTGGAAAGCATGTGTGGTGTGAAAAACCCATGTCGACCAATTTGCAAGACTCTCAAGATATGGTAGATAGCGCCAACATCTATCATCAGCAAAAAACTATTGTCGGTTATAACTATACCCAAAATCCCATAGTCCACGCCGCACGTGACCTCATTGAAGAAGGTGCCATTGGTGATGTAACCGGCTTTTTTGGCGTCTATGATGTTGATAACGAAGCCGACCCTGAGCGCCCCTATAGTTGGCGCATGAACCGCCAACAGTCAGGCACAGGTGCCAATGCTGACGTTATGTGTCACCTAGTGAGTGTGGCCCATTATATTACTGGTAGCGACATAAACCGCGTGGTGGGTGATTACGATATTGTTTATAAAGATCGCCATGACCCTAAAACTAATACGCGTAAGGCCGTCGACAATGACGATGTTTGTATGGCCATCGCGCAATTTGAAAATGGTATAAAAGGCACCCTGCGCGTTAGTCGTGTGGCCTGGGGACGCAAGTGTGGCCTTAGTTGGGAAGTACACGGTTCCCAAGGTATGATCCGTTTTGATCAAGAACGCCTCAATGAACTACAACTATTCACACCCTCAGATGACCCGCGCCAGCAAGGGTTCCGTACCATTCTATCGGGACCCTATCACCCCCCTTATGATGCCTTTCTACCCAATGCTGGTCATAGCTTGGGGTACATTGATGTTAAAGCCTGCGAGCTGAACCAATTGCTTACAGCTATTGATACAGACGGTAAAACATGGCCTAGCTTCGCGGATGGCCTGAAAATTGAAAAAGTCATGGATGCCATAGATCGCTCGGCGATGAATGGCCACTGGGCAGACGTGGTATAACAAGGTGACAAATAATCTACGCCATTGGCACGCACTGGTAATAGGCCGCGCAGGTCTAGATCTTTATCCGCAACCTGACGGAGGTAAAACTCGTGATGCTACGGGTTTTAGCGCCGATATGGGTGGCTCTGGTGGCAACATAGCGGCAGCGGTCGGTCGAGCTGGTGGTAACGTGGCATTGCTCTCTGCTCTCTCTAACGATCCTGCCGCTCATTTTGTACGCCAGCGGTTGCAGGAATGTCAGGTCAGCACAAAGTTTTTACAGACAACCAAAGGCGGCCAACGCACCAGCTTGGCCATTGCTGAAGTTCGACCTGAAGACTGCGAGGTAGTGATCTATCGCAATGATGCCGCTGATTTGGCGCTAACCGAAAGTACAGGCGCCAAAAACGCCATCAAACAATCGGCTAATCTGATTATCACCGGTACCAGCCTCATTAGCGAACCGTCACGTTCGACTACCTTAGCGTATATGGCTTATGCCAAGGCTAATGATTGTCTTGTCTGGTTGGACTTGGATTATCGTGCATGGAACTGGCCTAGTTTAGAAGTAACACGGGAAATCTACAGTAAAGCAGCTGACTTTGCCCACGTCATCATCGGCAATGAGGAAGAATTTGCTGTGTTAACCGAATCCCTGCCCGCCTATACAATTGAAGCTATGGGTAAACAACAAACCATTTTGCTCAAGCGGGGCCACCAAGGCGCTACCCTGTTTCATCAACAACAGAGCCTAAATACGGGGATTTACCCAGTTAAACCGTTAAAGCCCTATGGCGCTGGTGATGCCTTTTTAGGCAACCTGGTCTATCACTACAGTCAGCATCAAGATTGGCAATCCGCTATTGCTAAGGGCAGTGCCGCAGCTGCCCTAGTGGTAGCGCAGCGAGGTTGCGCTAGCGTCATGCCAACACCTGAACAAACCAACCAATTACAAGACAGCTCGGACATGGTGCCGGCTGCGCAATGGAGCTAACTATGCACATCCCCCATCATAACAATAATAATGAGGCTATTGTTGACCGCAACAACGGCCTGACACCCTTGTGTTATTTCAACATTGTTAAGTTGACCAAGGGTGATTCATTTACCTCACAAGTAACAGGCTATGAAACCTGTCTGGTGCCCGCCACGGGCAGCATTGATGTAAACGTAGGCGACGAAACCTTTACCAAGGTTGGTAAACGCATGCATATTTGGCAAGGTGATCCTGAAGGCGTCTATGTGCCAGTTGGCATGTCCGCCACCCTGACCTGTGTAAGCGACCATGCAGAAGTGTTCATAGCCGGCGCCCAACACGATGAAGTATACCAACCGTTTGTGGTTCGCGAGAGCGATATCGACCCAGTTCAATACGGTTCTGACGATACTAAGACCCACCGCAAAATTAAACATGTACTCGGCAAAAGCCCAGCCGGCAAGGTGGGCCGACTACTCGTCAGTGAACTGTTTACTGTAGGCGCTGGGGGCTGGTCTGGTTTCCCTCCCCATAAACATGATACGGATAATCTACCTAAAGAAACCCGTCATGATGAAGTCTATAACTTCCGCTTTAACCCTGAACACGGATTTGGCGCACAGTTTTTAACCCAAGAAGGTGAAGCCCGAGGCGATGTCTATCATATCCGTAATGGCGATACCATTCAGATAGAAAAGGGTTATCACCCTTGTGTTGCAGGCCCAGGTTATGAAATGTACTACTTCACCATTTTAGGTGGTCTATCGCAACGCTCTCTACATCAAAATTTCCATGAAGAGCACGCCTATCAGCTCAAAACCATTCCAGGCATTATGGATATGGTCAACAAATTCAAGTAGGTTGTTATGTTAGTAAACCTTAAACAAATCATGGCCCCAGCCCTTAGCAATGGGTATGCAGTGGCCTGCTTTAATGTCTTTGGCTATGAAGATGCATTGGCTGTAGTGCGAGCGGCCGAAGCCCGCAACGCTAGTGTCATCTTGTCCATCAATTTGGATATGGTCGAGTTTATGCCCTTCTCTCACATTTGTGGCATGTTCAGGCCCCTAGCCGAAGATGCAAACGTTCCTGTATGTTTACACCTAGACCACCATTATGACCTAGAAGGCGTAAAAAAGGCCATTCACTCCGGTTTCACCTCAGTCATGTATGATGGCTCACAGTTACCTATCAAGGAAAATGTAGCGGGCATTCAAGAAGTCGTGGCCTTTGCCAAACAATATGATGTATCCGTGGAAGCAGAAGTCGGTTCGGTACCTTATGCCACAGGACGTGATCATATTAAATCAGTACTAACAGAAGTCGACGAAGCCATGATCATGGCCAAACAGGGCCTGCCAGATGTGATAGCTATTTCTGTGGGCAACATACACCGCTTAGAAAATGAAAAAGTCGATATTAATTACCAACGCTACGACGAGTTGCAAGCGGCTATTGATATCCCCCTGGTGATCCATGGCACCAGTGGCATCAAGGAAGCTGACATTCAAAAGCTGTCCAAGTCGGCGGTTTGCAAATTTAATATTGGTACCTGCTTGCGCCAGCGCTTTGGTACTACCATTCGACAAGCACTAAATGACGATCCCCATCTGTTTGATCGCTTAGACCTGATGAACAAGGCCCTTCCCGCCGTGCAGGAAGAAGCCGAAAGAATGATCACTCTGCTGGGCCAATAGTGCATATATAGGCTTTCCCATGAATAAACGGCAAGACTTACAAGGCAACACAGCCATCATCACTGGCGGCAGCCAAGGACTAGGTGCTGCAACAGCGCGTCTGTTTGCCGAACGCGGCGTTCAAAGTATAGTCATTTGTGGCCGTCAAACCAACAAAGGGGAGCAAGTTGCTGCTGAAATTCAAAGTGATCACGCCCATTGTCAGGTGCACTTTGTCACCATTGATCTCGCCCAAGCAGACGCGGCTAAACAGCTTATAGACGCCGCCAAACAGCATTTTCAGAAGCTGCATATTGTCGTTAATGTGGCTGGCTTATCAGCTCGCGGCAGCATTCTTGATACCTCTGTAGAGTTGTATGACCAAATAATGAACATCAATGTGCGTGCACCGTTTTTCATAATGCAAGAAGCCAGCAGGTGGATGCGTGAGACAAGCTCTGAGGGCAGTATAGTTAACATCGGTTCTATTGCTGCCTACGCAGGCATGCCCATTCTCAGTGCTTACTGCACCTCAAAAGGCGCTTTAAATACCCTCACACGCAATACCGCCCACGCTTTGATGCGGGACCGTATTCGTGTCAACTGTCTCAATATTGGTTGGATGGCCAGTGATGAAGAAGATTTGGTCCAACGCAAGTACCATGGTGCTGAAGATGGCTGGCAAGAAAAAGTCGGCGCAACCCTACCATTTGGACGCTTAGTCGATCCTAATGAGGTGGCCAGAGCAATTGCCTTTTTAGCCAGCGAGGAATCTGGTTTAATGACCGGCTCTGTAGTGAATTTTGACCAATCCGTATGGGCCGCCAGCGATGCTATGGTGGTACCCGAAGCTCCCTTGCCTGACGCCTAAAACTTAATAAACTGTCCCATGCCTAGACATTACAGTACTTACAACGCTGCAATGGTGTCCAAAATCGGGTAGTTTTGACGGATCGCCTGATCGGCAACTTTATCCAAGTACTGGGGATGATGTTGCAACAGCTCAGTCACCCTTTGCCGAGCTCGTTGCCAGTGATCTTTGGCGCCCTTTTCTTGCCACACGGCAGGCTCATGCCGATCCGCAATTAAGGGATAATAATAGTCACGCTCCATGGCCAACATGGTTTCTGGTTGGTCAATAAAGTGGCCACTGCCTGTCACCGCCGCCACAATCGATTGGAAGCCAAAACTGGCTTCATCCACTTCAATTCCGCGGATGCAGCGATGCACATGACTGAGCATTTCATCATCCATAACAAAGGCTTCGAACGAGGCGCCCAATAGACTTGCCATCATACCCGATGATTCGTACACCATATTACCCCCGGCCAAGCCACACGACAGCGCCGTAATGGCCTTCTCCATGCCCATTTGAGCATCGGGCACCTTGGCATCAGTCATGCTAGATCCGCAGCCAGACGGCAAGCCTAGGCTGTTAGACAGCTGAGCCGAAGCGGCATTGAGTAAAGCCATTTCACCACCACCGCCACGAAATGCCCCAGTGCGTAAATCAATAACCAAAGGCCAGTTAGAAAAAATCATTGGATAACCAGGCTCAAATACATTAATCATCACTAAGGCTGCTAAGGTTTCTGCCAGAGTCAGGGCTAGGGTTCCGGCCAATGGTGCAGGTGATGTGGCTCCGGTCATGGCAGCAACAATATTGCTAATAGGAACACCACGACGCATACAAGCTAAAGCTACCTGCACGGCATCATCACCATACTTAAGGGGTGAAATTATCGGACTAACATGTGCCTTGCAGAACGGCTGCTGCGCGAACCGGCCTTTACCGCCCAAGGCTATATCGAACATATCGACGATCGGGTCGACCGACTCAGCCACTGTAAATGCCGTCGCCACAGGTTTGCTGGTGCCACGTAACAAGGCATAAGCGGTGTTCACATCTAACTCGTACAAATCTTGCACATCAGTAGCAATGCAACAGCGCGTAAACCAGCTAACATTAGGCAGTTGATCCACCAAACGCGTAAACTGATAGAGATCATCCAAAGTTGAAGGCCGGTATTCATGATTATGAAAATCGAGGGTTTGTACAGCCGCACCACCAGTGCCAAAGTACACCCTGTCTCCGCCCACTTGTATATCACGCTGCCCGTCTCGACTATAAAGGGTGAATTCTTTACAGGCGCCAGTGAGTATGTTTTCCACCATGGCAGCTGGAAAACTAAGGCGCCCCATAGCATTCACCTTAGCCCCTTTGCTTATCGCTTGTTGATGCAAAATTTTTGGTACATCGGCCATTCCCACGGCTTCAAGAATACGTAACGATTCGGCATAGATGCGTTGCACCTGCGCATCGCTAAGGGGTTTGTACTGCCCCCCAACACCCCCAGGCGGACAAGGATTAACCTGTGGTGGTCTCGCCCGCTGCGCATGTTTTGCGGCTCGGGCTGATGCACGCCTGACCATTAGCTGCGCACCAATATATTGCTTGGGTCATAAAGCCCTTTGGGCACCACCACCGAGGTGTAGCTTTCACCAATCACCTGACACTGCAACTTTTGCCCTTGCACAGCCACTTGTGGATCGACATAGGCGTAAGCCAAGTTCTTACCTGTTCGATGGCCATACCCTGCCGATGTGACAACGCCGACTTGTTTGCCATTAAGCAATACTGGATCACCCCCATGGGCTGAGACCCCTTGGCAATCAATGTCTATGGTTACCAGTAACTTGTTGGGGCCGGCTTGTCGAGCCGCCCTGAGTGCCTCTTTACCAACAAAGTCTTTGTCCAGCTTCACAAAGCGATCTAAACCCGCTTCCAACGGTGTAAATTCGTCTATGACCTCTGCTTTCCAGTGCAAATAACCCTTCTCCAAACGCATGGATTCCGTGGCATAAAGGCCAAATTTGCTCAAACCAACTTGTTTACCGGCAGCTTGTAGCAACTGCCAAACCAGATACAACTGTTCGTTGGCAACATGCAGTTCATAAGCCAGTTCACCTGAGAAACTCACGCTCATGGCTGTCACCTCGGCATGCCCTAGATACATTTGTCGTGCCTGCATCCAGCCAAAGGCTTGTTGACTCCAGTCACCTCGCGGTGACAAAGACTGCAATAACTGCCTAGACTTGGGCCCTGCTATGACCAATATGGTATGGCTAGCCGCCATTTCAGTTAGCTGCACGCTGCTCGGCATAGAACCATACAACCAATCACGATCGTGCCATTCGGCAGCCGCTGCAGAACCCCACCAAAAATGATTTTCGGCCATTTTAACTAACGTGGCTTCGGTCACCATGCGGCCGCGTTCGTTAAGCAGGTAACACAAGCGAACTTGCCCCACCTTTTTGGGTATGGCGCTACAGCTAATCGTATCCAACCAGGCCTCAACACCCTCTCCTTGCAAGCTATAACGATTGAAGCCAGACACTTCCATGACACCCACTCCTTGTTGTAAAGCCGCTATTTCTGCACCAACAACATCATGGGATTCGTTATGACTCATACTCGCCGATTCAGTAAAATCAGGGCTGGGTTTGAACATCAAGACTCGCTCCCAGCCATTGACGCGACCAAAAATGGCTCCAGCTTGTTGCAACTCAGAATACAAGGGCGTAGTACGAGCTAAGCGCCCGGCAGGGCGTTGCTCATGGGGATAATGGTAGTGAAACTCATTCTGATAGTCCTCAACAGCCATCATGCAGGTTAGTTCCGTATTAGCATATTGAGTAAAACGCCGAGGATCTGTGTACCAGCTATCCCATTCAGACTGGCCTTCAACAATAATATCAGCCAAAATCTTGCCGTGACCGCCACTTTCGCCAATGCCAGCACGCAAACCAATAGCACAGTATGCATTGGTGACACCGGGAATAGGCCCAATGAGCGGCGCTCCATCAATGGTGTAAGTAATAGGGCCATTAACAATAGAATGGATGCCGGCCGTTTGTAATGCCGGCATAAAGTCAAATATTCGTTCCATATTATCCAAACAACGGTCCAAATCATCAGGGCATAACGCCTTGGTAAAATCAGGGCTAATGCCATCCATACCAAAGGTTTTGCAGCCCTGTTCATACACACCCACCAACAAACCTTTCTTTTCTTGGCGGCTATAAAAGTCATCCCGTGGGTCACGGATGATAGGCACACGAAAATCCAACGCTTCCAGTTCAGGTATGGAATCGGTCAGAAAATACATATGTTCCATGGATGTTACCGGGTGGCTGACACCCAGCATGTTGCCCACCTCATTGACTCGGTAGCCAGTCGCATTGACCACCTTTTGACAGGTAATATCGCCCTTTTGAGTATGTACAATGAACTCTCCATTAGGCTTACGAGTAATAGCTACAACCGCATTAAAACGGTACACCTTAGCACCGGCTTCACGCGCCTTGCGTACCATAGCAAAGGTAATACCAGCCGGATCAATATCGCCGTCCAATGGGTCCCACCAAGCGCCTAATAGTCCATCTGGGCTAATCAATGGGTGGCGTCTGGCCGCTTCGGCGGCATCAATGTATTCCATACCAGCACCCATACCATTAGCCATGCCCACCATGTGCTTGTATAGGTCTACCTCTAAGGGTTTGCTAGCCAGACGCATACCGCCTGTAATGTGATAAGCGAACGGGTGTTCCTTATCATTGGCCAGTTTTTTGTAGAGGGCAATACTGTGACGCTTGAGGGCTATGGCTGTTTGATTAGCACCAAATTGAGTGACCTGAGCGGCAGCATGCCATGTAGAACCTGATGTCAATTCATCTCGTTCAACCAAAGCAATATCAGTCCAACCATGTTCAATAGCCAAATGATAAAATACAGACGCGCCCGCAATGCCACCACCAATTACCACCACCCGAGCATGACTTTGAACTGGGTCTTTCGCACTATCTGACATAATACCAATCTATTAGCTATACATTGCCCTAAGTGTGCCACTAGATTAAACTGCCTGACAAACCAAATTTTTTAGTTTATAGATCAAATTTTTTAAACAATAATATGAAACACAACTTACCTCCTTTGGATTCGCTTAAAGCCTTTGAGGCCGCGGCCCGATTACTTAGTTTTACCCGCGCTGCAGAAGAGTTGTGTGTCAGCAAGGGCGCGATAAGTTATCAGGTTAAAAAACTCGAGCAACACTTGCACCAACCCTTGTTCAGGCGGACAACGCGGCAGATATTTTTAACCGATGCTGGACAGCTGTTATACCAACAAACCCGTGATTGTTTTCAGCAATTACAACAACAGTTTGCACAATTAAGCGCGGCTCAAGAATCTCAGGTCATCATCGCCGTCACCACCTACACAGCCGTGCGATGGTTGTCCCCCCGCCTAGCCGCTTATACTCAAGCCCATAAAAAGCGTCAGATCATGCTCCAACACACCATCAACCAACCTGACTTTGACGCTACCGGGTTGGATCTCAGTATCCAATGGCAGCATCAACAAGGCGATAGTGACCATTTTATCCATGCCCCCCTTTTTCCGGTTGCCAGTCCTGCTCTGATAAACACCATAAGCCCGACCTCCTTGGTGGCAGGCGAACTAAATCACCCAGCATGGCAAAATATCACCTTGCTAACCGAAGCTAGACGTGAAGATCTATGGCAAAGCTGGAATAAACAACAAGCCTGTCATAATCCAAGACAGATAATCGCTGACGCTAATGTGCGCGTGCAGGCAGCGATAGATGGCCAGGGCATAATTTTGGCAGACCAACTCATGCAAGCAGAAATCGACACGGGTGCATTGCAAGCAATCAGTCGTGACAGCCTAATCCAAGCCGGCTATGCTATTAGAGCGCACAGCCCCCAAGGTCAAGCCTTGCTGCCCTGGCTATTACAAGCGAAATAAAAACCCTAGAGAGCAAGCACATGCACATCAATGCTTTTAACCCTATCGCCGACATCGTTAAGAGGGTGAAAAAGGACGCTGGTCAAGCCCATATACTGCGCCAACAGGCATATGACAACCAGCAACTGACGAATGCGACATATCAAGCCTACCGTCAAACAAGCCCACCACAAACATCAGGCTATGCAGGTCTATTGAACGGCATTAGTGTATCGGTAAAAGATTTATATGGTGTCGCCGGCATGCAGTCCTTTGCGGGGACACCATTCATGTTTACTGACTATGAACAAAACGGCCCCTTGGTACAAGCATTGCTTGATCAGGGCGCTTACATCTCTGGCAAGACCCATTCTGTAGAGTTTGCCTTTGGCGGCCTAGGCACCAACCCACACTGGCCAGTACCAAGGAATCCTTGGGATACCCAACAACACCGGGTTCCCGGTGGTTCCAGCTCTGGCGCTCCCGTGGCCCTTCTCACCCATAGTTGCCAACTTGCCCTTGGCACAGACACAGCTGGCTCCGTGCGCGTGCCCGCTGCCATGTGCGGCACCTTTGGCATCAAGACCAGTTCTGGACGCTGGAATAAGGAACTTATTGTCCCCCTGTCCCCAACGGCCGATACAGCGGGTTTATTAGCCCGCTCAGCGGCCGATGCCCTATGGGGTTTTGCGACCTTGGACCCAGTCTATCAAAACCACCCCCTTACATTGATTGAATCGCTGCAAGTTAAGGCCCAAAATACGAATTTAAGGGGTTGTAAAGTCGGGCTTATCAGCGCCTACTTTAAAGACTGTGAAGATGGTATTGCCGAACATACACAACAGGCATTAATGCAGTTACAAGACGCTGGTGCCGAGTTAATAGAGCTAGATTGGCCCTATTTAGAGGAAACCTTTGCATTTTTCACGCAAGGGGGCATGTCCTCGGCAGAATTCCCACTCTTTATTTTGGCCCCTGAAAACCAACCATGGTTTGACGCCTTGGCGGACAGTACTAAGCTGCGTTTTGATCAGCTAAAAGACACCCCCTTATCAGAGCTGAAAGCGCGCATACCGGCATTACAGAAAAACATCGCCACTTTCCAACAAGCAGCCCATACCTGTTTAGCGGCCGTAGACTTTGCCGTTTGCCCCACTATCCCAATCAGCGCGCCTCTGTTAAGTGAGGTGGAACATGATATGACCCGTTACCGCGAGCGTAACAACCGGGCACTAAGCCATACGCAACTGGTCAACTACCAGGATTTGTGTGCCAGCACCTTGCCTATTGGACTCAATGGCCTTGGTATGCCCTGTGGTTTACAGATCATTATGCCCCACAACAAGGATATTGAACTGATGACCTGGAGTTTAAGATTGGAGCAAATATTGGGCTGCATGCCTCAACCAAGCCTTATAAACAAACAAGCTCTAGGCAAATAATCTGTTAAGGCAACACGGCCGTGGCCTCAATTTCTATTTGAGCACGGTCTTCCAGTAAATCAGCTACCTGCACAAGGGTCATTGCCGGAAAGTGACGTCCGATCACCTCTCGATATACTTGACCTAGCTCAGTCTGACGCGCCAAATACTCTTGTTTGTCCACCACATACCAAGTTAAACGCACAATGTGTTCTGGCCCAGCACCAGCTTCGGCTAAAACCGTAACGATATTTTGCAATACCTGCTTGGTTTGAGCAATCAAGTCATCCGTTTGAAAAACTTGCTGCCCATCCCAACCTATTTGTCCACCAACAAATATCAGTTGACCTGAAGTCAAAACACCATTGGCATAACCTTTAGCGGGTTGCCAAGCAGAGGGATTTAAAAACTGCATAATAAACCTCAAATATACTCTTGCAACGCCTTTAGCAGCGCTGGTTGGCTAGCCCAAGCAACAGGCTTCATGGGTTCTGAACCCACCAATACAAGACTGACCTGATTACTGACACGTAACTCTTGTGCCGCATAGATATTCACCTCCAGTTTCATACTGGCTCGGCCAATATTTAGCACCTTTAGCACCAAAGTCAGCTGGTCTTCTAAACGACTCGGCAGATGAAACTGAGTTTTGATGTCAACGGTGGGAATACCCAAATGCAGGCATTCATGAAGGGTGGCAAAACTGTGATCTAAGGCTTGCTCAAACCACAACTCCACGCAGCTATTCACCATTTCGAAGTAACGCGGGTAAAAAACAATACGCGCAAGGTCACAGTGTCGAAAACGCACCGTCTGGTAAGAGCGAAATACCTTCACTGACATAACGACACATCCCGCAAGCGAAAGCGCTGGACTTTGCCCGTTTCGGTTTTCGGTAAGGCCTCGATATAGATCACACGGCGCGGGTACTTGTAAGGCGCGATGGTGGCTTTGACATAATCCTGTATTGCCTTGGTTAGTTGCGCCGATTGGGCAAACTCCGATTTAAGCACGATGAAAGCGCTCACAACCTGCCCACGCTCATCGTCAGGCAAGCCAACCACCCCACATTCAGACACGGCTTCGTGCCCCAGCAAACATGCTTCTACTTCGGGTCCAGCAATGTTATAACCTGAAGATACGATCATATCGTCATTCCGGGCTGCAAAATGAAAGTAACCCTCTTCATCCTGAGAGAATGTGTCACCGGTGATATTCCAACCATCAACCACGTACCGAGCCTGCCGTTCGTCATTTAGGTAACGACAGCCCGTGGGGCCACGCACCACCAGACGCCCTGGGGTACCGCGGGTCACTTCCTGCATCTGCTCATCCACTACCTTGGCTTCATATCCAGCAACAGGCCGACCGGTGCAAGCTGCTTGAGCATCATCTAGGCGGTTACTGATAAAGATATGCAACATCTCTGTAGAGCCAATACCATCCAGCAAGGGTTTACCCATTTTTTGTTGCCACTCATCAAACACGGGCTGGGGTAAGGATTCACCGGCTGATACTGCGCATCGTAGACTGGACAGATCAGCACCATCATCCATGGCCGCCAACAAAGCTCGGTATGCTGTTGGTGCAGTAAAACAAATGGTCGCTTTATAGGTTTCGATTATGCTAATAATTTCGGTCGGAGGTGCCTGCTCCAACAGTGTGGCGGTAGCGCCAAAACGCAAGGGAAAAACGGCCAAACCGCCCAGACCAAAAGTGAAGGCCAAAGGCGGAGAACCAACAAAAACATCGGCCGGTGTTACCTGCAACACTTCGCGAGCATAACCATCAGCAATGGCCAATAGGTCACGGTGAAAATGCATCGTGGCCTTTGGCTCACCCGTAGTGCCGGAGGTAAAACCCAATAGCGCCACATCGTCACAGCTGGTTTGGACGGCATCAAACTGTACCTGTTTGTTAAGTGCTGCTTTGTCTAATTCAGCATCAAAGTTTGCCGTACCATCAAAAGCAACGACTTGCTGTAAAAAGGCACTGTCAGGCAAACAAGCCTGCAATTCATCCAACAACCGGCTATCACACAAAGCCAAACTTACCTCGGCTTTATTGATCGTTTTATTTAGCTCAGCCTTACGCAACAACGGCATAGTATTCACCACCACAGCGCCGGCTTTGGTGGCCGCTAGCCAACAAGCAACCAGCGCGGGGTTGTTGGCGGCTCGGATAAGTATACGGTTGCCCGGTACAACACCATAGTCATCTACCAAAACATGAGCAATGCGATTACTCCAATCAGTAAGTTCTTTGTAGGTACGGCGACGACCATTGCCAATTAGGGCCGTGTGATCGCCAAAGCCCCTTTCTACCATCTTGTCCGTCAATTCAACGGCGACATTGAGCCGGTCTGGGTAACTGTGGTAATGCACATTCATTTGCGCCCACTGATCCATAGGCGGCAGCCGGTCACGGCTGAATGTGTCCACATGGGCAGAGGGCTTGAGCTCGATAGAATTCATGTTAATCCTCACAAATGTTTTGCTATTATTATTTTTTGAACGTCCGAGGCTCCTTCGTAAATCCGCAACGCTCTTATTTCACGATACAAACCTTCTACGGTGTTGCCAGAGCGTACGCCCTCGCCACCAAATATCTGTAACGCTTTGTCAATGGTTGTTTGCGCCATTTCTGTTGCATACAACTTGGCCATAGCCGCTTCCCGAGACACCCTGGCAGCCCCCATGTCTTTGCTCCAAGCAGCGCGATAAATGAGCAGTGCGGCAGCATCTATATCCAGAGCCATATCCGCCAAGTGCCCTTGCACCATTTGTAAATCATTCAATGGCTTGCCAAATAGTTGCCGAGACTGGCTTCGTTCCAGAGCTTCGTGTAACGCCCTTCTAGCCATACCCAATGCGGCAGCACCCACTGTGGAGCGGAACACATCCAGTACCGCCATGGCGATTTTAAAACCTTCCCCCGGCTTGCCAAGCAATTCATCTTGGCTGACTTCGACCTGATCAAACTGCAAGCGAGCTAGTGGATGTGGAGCCATGGTGTGGATGCGCTCGGTTACGCTTAACCCTGCTCTATTTGCCGGCACTAAAAAGGCCGACAAGCCCTTAGCACCGGGAGCCTCACCAGTACGGGCAAATACCACATAACGTTCCGCAATACCGCCGTTAGAAATCCAAGTTTTTTCACCATTAAGTACATAACCTGATTGGCTTGTGGTGGCCGTCATTTTTAAATTGGCCACATCCGACCCTGACTCTGGATCAGTGAGCGCAAAGGCCGCTAAAGCTTTACCAGCACGAGTTCGTTTTAACCACTGTTGCTGCTGTGCACTACCAAACAGGCTGATAGCACCAGTACCTAGACCCTGCATAGCAAAGGCAAAATCCGCCAAGGCGTCATAGCGAGCCAAGGTTTCACGTATCAAACACAAGCTACGCACATCCAAGCTGCCGGGGGCCTCAGGGTCAATTGCCGTATGTTTCAGCCAGCCATCTTGTCCCATCTGCGCGACTAACTGCACACAGGCTTGGTCCACATCGGTATGCGCCACTGGTAAATATTGCTGCGCCCATATTTCTAGCCGCTCGGCCAAATGGCGATGCTGGTCTTCAAAAAATGGCCATCCTAAAAAACTGGTATCACGTTGCATGTCAGAGTCCTTGCATTAATCGCCAGAAAATTCAGGCCGTTGCTTGGTAACAAAAGCCTCATAAGCCCGCCGAAAGTCTTGAGTTTGCATACAGATAGCTTGTGCTTGCGCTTCTGCCTCAATGGCTTGATCCAAGGTCATAGACCATTCATGTTGGAGCTGAGTTTTGGTCATCATATGTGCAAAGCTTGGGCCTTTTGCTATGCGTGACGCTATTGTCATGGCTTCAGAATGCAATTGATCGGCTGCTACGAGACGACTATAAAAACCCCAACGTTCACCCTCCTCAGCCGTCATATTACGCCCGCTATACAGCAGGTCTGCGGCCCGACTTTGGCCAATGATACGAGGCAACATGGAACAGGCGCCCATATCGCAACCGGCTAAACCAACACGCGTAAACAAAAAGGCTGTTTTTGCTTGTGGCGTGGCAATGCGCAAGTCAGAAGCCATGGCAATGATGGCACCGGCTCCCACTGCCACACCATCTACTGCTGCGATAACAGGCTTTCCACAAGCAAGCATGGCTTTCACCAAATCACCGGTCATACGGGTAAACTGCATCAGACCTTTCATGTCCTTGTCTAGTAAGGGACCTATAATTTCATGCACATCACCCCCGGAACAAAAATTACCACCACTGGGTAATATCACCACGGTTTTCACGGTATCCTCATCCACCAAAGCGCGAAACAAATCACGTAACTCAGCATAGCTAGCAAATGTAAGGGGGTTTTTGCGCTCAGGACGGGTCAATTGAATAGTACCAATGCCGTTTTTCACCTGCCAAGCAAAATGTTGGGCCTGGTAATGACATAAATTCTGCATACTAATCTCCAAGCTGTTGTTGAATTCTGTCCAATAAAGCCATGACCTGTTGCGTATCCTGGTCTTCAAGAGGAGCCAAAAACTCGTCAATCCAAGCCGCATGACTTGTAGCCATGCTGATAAACTGTTGTTTACCCGTTGCCGTCAAACTCAAAATTTGTACTCGGCCGTCATCCGCATCGGCTTGGCGTGTTACCAGTCCTTCTTCAACCAAACGATTAGCAATGCCAGTGACATTGCCGTTGGATACCATCAGAAAACGCGATAATTCGCTCATCCGCAAACCATCTGGGTGATGATCCAAGGCCGCCAGAACATCAAACCGTGGTAAGGTGGTATGACATTGTGTTTTCATACGGTGACGCACCATGGCCTCAATATTGCCAGTGGTCTTTAGTAATTTGAGCCACAAACGCAAATGTTGACGAGTTTCATCACCATAATAGTTAGGCATTAAAACTCTCCTCCATTGATGGTCAGTGCTTGGCCATTAATGCTCCGCTGTAACAACAAATACAATACCGATTGAGCCACTTCTTGCGCCTCAATTAAACGCCCCTGTGGGTTGTCTTTGACCAGATGGGCTTCCGCTTGCTCCAGACTGCAACCGGTGGTATCGGCTATACGTTGTATACTGCCTTGTAACAAGGGAGTACGTGTGTAACCTGGGCACACAGCATTAACACGGATATTTTTGCCGGCCAACTCCAGTGCCAAGGCTTTAACTAGACCTATAACGCCGTGTTTAGCAGCTGTATAAGCGCTAACATAGGGATAACCTCGCAAGCCAGCGGTAGATGAAATTGCTACCATAGCGCCCTGCCCAGACAATAACATGTCATCTACACAAGCCTGAAAGGTATTGAAGCAACCACTTAGATTAACAGCTATGCATTGTTGCCAATCGGCTTCTGACATTTTGTGAAAGGCAATGGATTCCACTGCGCCGGCATTGGCAACCACCATATCAATGGGGCCAAACGCAGTTTTTGCCTGGTCTAGGGCCCCACGCAAACTGTCTTGACTGGTGACATCACCCGCCAAGGCTTGCGCCTGCCGCAAACTGCTTGCCACAGCCTCCACAGCACCCACCCGCCGTCCTAACAAGGTGAGTTTGGCTCCATGTTGATCAAGCAAACGCGCAATGGCAGCGCCGACACCGCTACCGGCACCCGTAATCACAATATGTTTGTCTCTTAGTTGCATGACGTTCTTTATCCTCTTTTCAAGCTCGGATGGTCATCTGCTCTGCTCGCTCGGCCAGCCGATAGGCTTGTTCGCGGCCAGGCAAATAAGGCAAAGGCCACTCTTGTAATGAATCACCTAGATCGATCGCTGCCTGATTTGTCCAGTTGGCATTGGCTAAGTGTGGACGACCAAGACACACAAGATCGGCGCGTCCCGCCATCAAAATAGAATTGACATGGTCTGGCTCAAAGATATTACCAACAGCCATAGTCGGTATGTTGGCTTCATGACGAATACGATCGGCAAATGGGGTTTGAAACATACGCCCATAAACCGGTTGCGCGTGTGCGCTCGTTTGCCCCGCCGACACATCAATAATATCGACGCCTATGGCTTTGAAAGCTTGAGCAATGGTGACAGCATCATTGGGTGTAATGCCCGCCTTACCGACCCAGTCGTGGGCCGAAATGCGCACCGCTAATGGCATATCCACAGGCATCTTGTCTTTCACCGCCGCAACGACCCGCAATGGGAAACGCAGTCGGTTCTCTAAACTACCACCATACTGATCATTACGTTGATTAGTCAGTGGTGTAATGAAACTGGATAACAAGTAACCATGGGCACAATGCACCTCAACCATATCAAAGCCAGCGCCAATGGCTCGCTCGGTGGCCGTGATAAACTCATTGCAAACCACCGTCATATCTGACTCATCCATGGCTTTGGGTATAGCATTATTCTCACTCCAGGGCACAGCCGAGGCGGCCAACAGAGGCCAATTACCCTGTTCTAAAGGTGCATCCATTTGGTGCCAGCCCAACTGAGTCGAACCTTTTGCTCCGGAGTGGCCTAGCTGCACGCAAAATTTAGCTTGCGTATGCTGATGCACAAAAGATACCAGACGTTGCCATGCATCTGCCTGTTGTTGATTGTACAAGCCTGGGCAACCAGGAGTAATTCGGCCAACCTCACTCACGCAAGTCATTTCCGTATACACTAGGGCCGCCCCACCTTTTGCCAAGTTGCCATAATGCACCATGTGCCAATCATTTGGCAGGCCGTCATTATTGGCTTGATACTGGGCCATGGGAGAGACCACAACACGGTTGTGCAGGCTCAGCCCAGCCAATTGATAGGAAGTAAACATTGGGCTGCGGCCAGCCTGCTGATCACCACCGGCCTGCTGCTGAAACCACTGCTCTGCTTGGGCTACCCATTTGGTATCACGCAAGCGCAAATTTTCGTGACTAATGCGCTGAGAGCGAGTGAGCAAGGCATAATTAAACTGTACCGGATCTAGATGCAGGTAACGCTCCACCTGTTCAAACCACTCCATGGAATTGCGGGCCGCCGATTGCAAGCGCAATACATCCAAACGACGCTCCTCCTGGTAAAGTTCAAAGGCCTTTGCCATATCCGCTTCTTGGTGCAAATAGTTGGCCAAGGCAATGGCACTATCAAATGCCAAGCGTGAACCAGAACCAATGGAAAAATGCGCCGTTGCTGAGGCATCACCCATCAATACTAGATTTTCATGATGCCAGCGTTCACACAATACCCGGGGGAAGTTCATCCAAGCCGAGCCACGAATGTGGTTGGCATTGGTCATGAGCGCATTGCCATTCAAGTGTGCCTTAAAGATACCCTCACAGGCGGCAATACTTTCTTCTTGTGACATCTTGCCAAAGCCCCATTTATTCCAGGTGCTTTCGCTACACTCAACGATAAAGGTCGCCGTATCTTCACTGAATTGATAAGCATGTGCCCATACCCAACCATGCTGTGTTTGTTCAAAAATAAAGGTAAAGGCCTGATCGAATTTTTGGTAAGTGCCTAACCACACAAATTTGCAGAGACGAGTATCAATTTCAGGCTTAAACACATGGGCAAACTGATTGCGCGACTTGGAATTTAAGCCATCAGAAGCCACCACCAAATCATACTCATTCATTAGGCTTTGGGTGTCATCAACTTCAGACTGGAATTGTAAATGTACACCTAATTCTTGTGCCCTAGCATACAAAACCTGCAATAATTGCATGCGGCCAATTCCGCAAAAACCATGGCCTGATGATACCTGTCGTTGGCCATCTTTAACCACGGCAATATCATCCCAATAGGCAAATTCATTGACAATTGACTGGTAGCTAACGGGGTCATTTTCTTTCACCTGAGCCAAAGCATCATCGGATAGCACCACCCCCCACCCAAAGGTATCATCCGGACGGTTTCTTTCAAACACCGTAATGTCATGACTGACATCCCTTAGTTTCATGGATATGGCAAAATAAAGCCCTGCAGGACCTCCGCCTAGACACGCTATTTTCATAGTTTTAAACCTTTCAAAAATTGAAACATCTACGCCGAAATTTGCCTATTCTGAGCAACATTTCTATGGCTCTCTCACTGTTTATTTATTTTATAGTTAAAATATATTGTTTTAAGCTTAAAGTAAATAGCAAAATCGATTGTCATGCAGCCCACATGTGGTTGCCAACTGTCAGCAAAAATGGCAATCAAAGACGCAGTCCCGTGTAATCACCATACAAATCCGAAATACATGATGGCCAATAACGGACGTTAATAGAATTTGCCTCGATAATCATCGACACTCGGTCTACAATGACTAGCCCATCAGTACATCTGGTCCTAACGAAACGACGCTGCTATGTTTAAATTTTTTGAAAATTTGGCTCCGCCTTACCCCCCTGAAGAACCAAGCCAACCACCCCATGGCTGGTTGGCCTTTGTTTGGCATTACTGTGTGGGCCTAAAGCGCTATCTGGGTCTTCTTGCCCTAACCTCTGCCACCTATGCGGTGCTAGAAGTGTTGATTTATGGTTTTATGGGCCAACTAGTGGATTGGTTAACGGGATTGTCTCGAGACACCTTTATTAGCACACAAAAAGACACACTCTGGTTATATGCTTTGTTATTGCTGGTAGCAATGCCATTGGTTATTATTGCCAATAACCTGATACGCCACCAAATACTCATGGGCAACCTGCCCATGCGCATGCGCTGGCAGGCTCATCGTTATTTATTAAAGCAAAGCATGTCTTTTTATCAGGATGACTACGCCGGGCGCATTGCCGCCAAAGTCATGCAAGGCGCACTGGCCGTGCGTGACACGGCCATTAAGACCTGCGACTCTTTTGTCTATGTAATTGTGTACTTGATTTCGGTGGTAGGCATCATCAGTTACACAGACTGGCGCATGGCCGTTCCCATGGGTGTTTGGTTACTTAGCTTTGTGGCAGTGCAGCTTTATTTTGCACCTCGTTTAAAGCGTATTTCAGCGGCGCAGGCCAACGAACGTGCCATTATGACTGGCCGAGTTGTTGACAGCTATACCAACATCACAACAGTTAAACTATTTGCCCACACCAAAGGTGAAGCCGAATACGCACGCTCCGCTATGGATGGATTTATGGTTACGGTCTATCAAATGATGCGTAAAAGCACCAACATGGATTTGACCGTCACCGCACTCAACAACCTACTGGTATTTTGCACCGCTGGCATGGGAATTTATCTTTGGCTGGGCGAGTCTGTCAGTATTGGTACAATTGCTGTCGGTATTGCGTTAGCACTGCGTTTGCAGGGATTTTCTGATTGGATCATGTGGGAAATATACTCCCTGTTTGAGAACATTGGTACCGTCATTGATACCATGTCTACCTTGGCCAATCCACAAACTGTGGTGGACCACCGTGATACCCAGTTGCAAGTAACCCAAGGCCAAATCGAGTTCAATAATATTGGCTTTCACTATGGCAAAGGCAGTGGCGTTATCGAGGGTTTGAGCTTGGTTATCAAACCCGGTGAAAAGGTGGGTGTTGTTGGGCGTTCTGGGGCTGGCAAGTCCACTTTGGCAAACCTGTTACTGCGTTTTCATGATTTGGAACATGGCCAGATTTGTATTGATGGCCAAGACATCAGCCAAGTCACACAAGACAGTCTGCGGGCAGGTATTGGCATGGTAACCCAAGACACCTCCCTACTGCACCGGTCAGTACGAGAAAATATTGTCTACGGCAAACCCGGTGCCTCTGATGCCGAAGTCGCCGACGCCACTCGCAAAGCCGAAGCCGACAGCTTTATTGATGACCTACAGGACCCCCATGGCAACCGAGGTTATATGGCCCAAGTTGGTGAGCGTGGGGTGAAGCTTTCCGGTGGCCAACGGCAGCGTATTGCCATTGCACGCGTACTACTCAAAGACGCACCAATCCTTGTCTTAGACGAAGCCACTTCTGCCCTGGACTCAGAAGTAGAAGCTGCTATACAAGCCGCGTTGTATCGCCTTATGGAAAACAAAACGGTTATAGCCATTGCCCACCGCTTATCTACCATTGCTGCTATGGATCGATTAATTGTTATGGATGAGGGCCATATTGTGGAACAAGGTAGCCACCAAGAACTGTTGGCCCAAGGCGGCATTTATGCCAAACTTTGGCAACATCAAACGGGTGGATTTATTGGCCTTGAAGATTAACTTTATGTTAGGAGCTAGTCCGTGCAAGCACCAATCAATATAGAAGTGACACGCGGTGGCTATGTAGAAAGCTTCCATCAAGTTATCGCTGTGGTAACTGATAGCCAGGGTAAGCACGTACGCAAATGGGGCCAAGTTGAACAGTTGGTGTTCCCTCGCTCAACGGCCAAACCACTGCAAGCCATGCCGTTGGTTTTATCGGGTGCGGCTGAATCACTAGCGCTCAATCAACGGCAACTGGCCATGGCTTGTTCGTCACACAATGGCGAACATCAGCATGCACAAGTTGTTGAGGACTGGTTGCAACAATTGCACCTAAAGCATACTGACCTTGAGTGTGGTAAGCACTGGCCAATGTATGAACCAGCAACGCTAAAGCTGGCGACATCCGGGCAACAAGCATGCTCCATGCACAACAATTGTTCAGGCAAACATTGTGGTTTTTTGAGCTTGGCCATGCATCGAGGCGTGGCTCATCAAGGTTACGTCCACGCCGATCATGCCATCCAACAAGAAGTAAACCAAACCATGGGACAAATCATGGGAATCAACGTATTTGATCACCCCATGGGTATTGACGGCTGTTCCATCCCCACTTATGCCCTACCATTGACCGCCTTAGCCATGGGTTTTGCGCGTTTTGGCAGTGGCGATCAATTGCCTGAAGGCTGGGCCGGTGCTGCCAAAACCTTGTACCAGGCCATGGTCAGCGAACCCTTCTATGTAGCCGGTAGCCAGCGACATTGCACCCGCGTCATGCAGGCCTACGGTGACCAAGTAGCTTGTAAAACCGGTGCTGAGGGGGTATTTGGTGCTGCTGTGCCAAGTCTGGGTTATGGCATTGCCATTAAAGCCCTCGATGGCAATACTAGAGCAGCAGATGTGGCCCTTAATTATATTTTAAACGCCATTGGACTTATCCCTGTTGACGATAGTTTCAAGCAACATCTAGACTTATATAACCGCAATAACACGCTGGTCGGGCAAGTTCGGCTTGCTGCGACCTGACAACTAGTGGTACTTGTTGGCAAGACCGATTGTTAGAAACTTGGCTCCAGTAACATAGACTCCCTAGTTGCTAGAAAAGCCCAGATTGAACGAGTTAAATGGTTGGCATGTTCCACATTTTGGTGCTAGTAAATATTCCATGCCGCACACGGGTCCTATGGGGTGACCTTGACCGAACTTATACTTGGGCCCAGACCGAGCGCCTCTGGCGCAACATACCACAGGCCAATCTTGCAGTAATTCCTCAATGTGCCCATGCCGCCCATCTGGAAAAACCGGATCTGTTCAATCAAATAATAATTAATTTTTTGCAATCCTGACGTTCGCTTTAGCACTCTGTACAAAATCAATAAACCGAACTGATTGAAATCATTAACTAATAATGGTCTTCTTCAGTTTCTTCAATGTCTTCAACATAAGCAACGTCTGGTCCCGCTATGGGCGCCTGAGTTTCCTGTTCGTCTAATTGCTCCAGCTCATCTTCCACCAGCGCCTGAGCATAATCTTGTGCATCAGGAGCATTAAAAGCTGCCACCGGCGAACCGATAGGACCAGGAGCCAAAACGGGGGCCTGCTCTTCTACATCCTGTGCACTAATATCACGCGTTATCATACTGTTCAGCACCGCCAAGACGATAATCGCAAAGTAAACAGAGATGCCTGCAAAATAGGCATCTGGGCCCATTATTGACATGAAATACGACAAGACTACGGGACCAATACTCAAGCCGATACCCGAGGCAATCACCATGGCGCCACTGGCCGCAACGATTTGTTCGGCTGGCAAACGGTCATTCATATAAGCCACACACAACGAGTACATGGGCATCACCGCACCACCTGTGATAACAATCAGCGGAATATACCAATGACTTGTATGGTCCGATAACATGGCGAGTAAACATAACCCCGAAGCAAACGCAGCACTAACCAGCATGACACCACGGCGGCCAAATTTATCAGACATCCAACCTATAGGCCATTGAAACAGCAATCCACCCCACAAGAACGAAGCAATAAACAAAGATAAAAGGTTGTTATCAAACCCCTTTTGGAGGGCAAATACTGCACCCATGCCAAATACCGAGCCGTGAGCAGCGCCAGTAAGAGCGTTACTAATCACCGCCAGGGGGGATAATTTATAGAGCGCAAATACCGACATAGATTCACTCTTGCCAAAGGCTGGCGCTGGCCGTGCGGTCAACAAGATGGGCACCAAGGCAAAGGAGATTATCACTGATATAAGTATAAACAACTCGGCACTGGCGGGGTCGGCAATGTTGAGTAAAAACTGCCCTGAACCCATGCCAAGGGTGATGATCACCATATAAACAGACAGTATCATGCCTCGGTTCTCATTACTGGCGCGGTCATTGAGCCAGCTTTCAGAAACCACGTATAAGCCTGAATAGCAAATACCGGTGACTAGACGCATGGCCGACCAGGTATAAGGGTTCACAGATATTGAATGCAGCAATATAGCGATAGAGGCAATGGATGCCAAAGCGGCAAACACACGAATATGGCCGACTCGCTTTACTAGCATAGGGGTAATAATACCACCGAGTAACATGCCCATAAAATAAAAGGCCATCACGATACCTGTGGTGAAGGTCTCAAAACCTTCAAGCGTAGCACGCACCCCTAACAAGGTGCCTTGCAGGCCGTTACCCAACATCATAAAACCAACGCCAAGCAGTAATGCCCAGCTAGCGCGAATTTCCTGCAACATATCTGATTCTCATAACGGGTTGCCAGTGGGGCTGCACCGGCACTGCTTTAATGGCGCCACAATACTGCCAAATGGCGCTAATGCCTAGTGTTTTTTGGCCATTATTTAGGTAATTATTCAGGCATGGGCATCGACTTATTTAGACACGACAAAAAGAGTCGTTTTTACTATACAAGTGCTTCATGTATCGATAATCTCTTACTTTTAATAACAACAAAAAGACCTGCCTCATGAGCAAACATGGATATCAATCTGGCCGCCTTAACCTACCTTTTGTTGGCCACTGTACATTTGCTAAAAACCCCGCCTGCCTAGATTGGAATAATATCCAAGCAGATGTAGCCGTTATGGGGGCGCCCTTTGATTTCGGTACCCAATACCGAGCCGGTGCCCGCTTTGGCCCACGTTCTATACGCGAAGCTTCTACGCTGTTTTCTTTTGGCCACGCCGGTGCCTATGATCACGAAGATGACGTGGTCTATTTACCCAATGATGAGGTTAACATTGTTGATATTGGGGATGCCGACATTGTGCATACAGATACCATCAGTTCCCACGCAAACATTGCCTATGGTGTGCGCAAGATACTGGCTTCAGGCGCCCTCCCCGTGGTGTTAGGAGGTGATCATTCGGTGAATGACCCTTGCATCGAGGCCATGGCCGAACTGGGAGAACCTTTCCATATTATCCAAATTGACGCCCACCTGGACTTTGTTGACGAGCGCCATGGCGTTAAACACGGCCATGGCAACCCCATGTGCCGTGCCGCCGAAAAGGACTATGTCACCGGCATGACACAACTGGGCATTCGTAACGTGTCGTCCACCGCTCGTGAGGGCTATGCCAAAGCCCGCCAACAGGGTTCCAACATTCTGTCTGTGCGTCAGGTAAGGGCAATGGGCGCCGCAGAGGTCTTAGCCCAAATACCCCGTGGCGAAAATTACTATATTACCATTGATATTGATGGCTTTGACCCATCCATTGCTCCAGGCACAGGCACGCCAAGTCATGGTGGTTTTATGTACTATGAGGTTATGGAAATTCTGCAAGGCCTCACCCAACAGGGCAAAGTGGTAGGCATTGACCTGTGCGAAGTAGCCCCCCACTATGATCACAGTGAAATCACCAGCTTTTTGGCGGCCCAAGTTCTGCTAAACCTACTGGGGTATATTTATGCTAACAAGTAAACTATAACTGCCTCAGTGAACCATGGCCTAAGATCCGCTGGCGACCCTTTTCCAACCCAATAAGTAAGGTTCATTAAGGCCAAAGCCGTCATTATGCAGGTCTAAAGGTATTGCTCTAGAAAAATTAGAGGGCCACAATGTATTTTCATAATTGGCTTCTATCACGGTTATCAGGCCCTTGTCCAAGTCAACACTATCAATAATAGCGACATGTCCCGTGCCCAAATAACCCTTATTATAAACTAGCAAATCACCAACCTCTGGGGCTACTTGATTAGGACAAGAGTAGTTTTTTGTAGCTACTTTAGCCAGTGTTGCAGGGTTATAAAACGAGTTAATCTGATACCAAATGTCAAATGCAAAGTCCACGTCATCAAATATCAGCTTGTGATTGTTGTAAAACCAACGCCTAGCATACTCAACACACTGCCACTTAAGGCCAGTTAATAATTCATGCTGATAGTTGCTTTGTGTTGACACAAAAGCACCCTGCCCATTTGAATAAGCGGCAGTGCCGTCGCGACTGACGCCTAACAGTTGGCCAAATTTTGTTACACCCTGCATGCCAATAGGCTCCTAGCAATGTCTGCCCTTATCATAACTGAGCCTTCTCCATGGTCAGTAGCGATCCAACTTGTTTAGTGGGCATAAGCCTTTTTCACTTCTTCGGCAATGATGGCCAAACCTTGTTCAATGCGCTGGGGACTTTGCGCCGCATAATTCACACGAATACATTCATGCCGGTGTCGCCATTGATCCTTGATGCCAAGGAAAAAATGGTGCCCTGATACCACAATAACACCTCGAGCTTTAAGGCGCTCATATAGCTCTTGGCTGGTGATTGGCATACCCTTAAACCACAACCAAGTAAACATCGTGCCTTCAGGTTTATGCATAGCCCAAGGAATACTTGTGCCCATTTCACGATGCAATACAGACTTCGTTAAAGCCAGTTGCTGCTCATAATAAGGCCTAACTACTTCGTTGCTAAGGCGAATAATATCGCCTGTATGGACTAAATTTTGGGTTAAGGCCGCACCAAAATTACCACTGGCCAAGTTTATGATGGCGTTGGTACGAGCAATGGTCTGAATGACTTCTTCATTCGCCACCACAATGCCCGTGCGAGCGCTGGGCAAGCCCAGTTTGGACAGGCTCAAACAAACAATGGTATTGTCATTCCAAAATGGCGTCGCTTGGGTATATATCAGACTTGGAAACGGCACCCCATAGGCGCCATCAATAATCAAAGGCACATCGGCAGCCCTTGCCATGGCATCTAAATGTTCCACCTCTTCATCAGTGATCACATTGCCCGTTGGATTAGTCGGACGAGAAACACAAATGGCACCCGTTTGCGCACCTATACTCAACTCATCAAATTGCACTCGGTATTTGAATTCTCGCCCACCTAGCTCATCGATTTGGGGATGGGCCGCCACTAGAAAATCAGGCTCCAAGCCAGCATCGGCATAACCGATATATTCGGGCGCCGAAGGCAGCTGGATTTGGCGGTATGTACCATCATTACAAGAGCCGGCAAACATATTAAAGAGCATGAAGAAGCCCGCTTGGCTGCCGTTAGTGAGGGCAATATTGCGTTCACTCACCTGCCAACCCAGTTGCTTACGAAACAATGCCGCCAAATCAGCAATGAAGGTGGCGTTGCCTTGAGGTGGATCATAACTACTTAACAACTTATTCAGCTGTTGAGGATCCTGCGACAACTGGCGCATACGCTCCTGAAATAGGGCCTCCACAGCGGGTATAGCGGCTGGATTGCCGCCGCCCATCATGATCATATCGCGACCACTAGCCAGTGCATCACCAATATCATCCATCAATACCTGAACACCCGAAGTGGAACCAAATTTTTCGCCAAAAGCGGACAGTTTCATATATTTCTCAAAATTTTACTTAATCAATCCATTTCCATCAGGGCCAAGAGCAAAAGCCTCGTACAATATCAACTTACACCATCAATTTTTTATCATTCCTGACGATGCCATTTAGCAATGATTGAAGACACCTGACATTTGCTACAGTATGCCCGATAGCCAGAGCATGTCTGTTGCATTTTTTGCGCAATATGAACAATCAATGAACTATATATACTAAATAATATGTGATTTTAGGATGCATGTTCCATTGCATATTTATTCGACCGAAACTCGCTCAACATTAAAATATAATAGCTGCAATCGCAAGCTGACCTGCCTACCTAAAGCCTAGCAGTATAGGCTGACCTAGTTACTGGCAACCCATCAAGCACCTGCAAGAAGCTAACCTGTTGGCGACCATCATCAATTTAATTGATACTAAAAAATGAGTTGAGTGTGATCATTTTTGTAAGCCGTGATGAACTGACACAAGCCTATCTTGGTATCGCGGCTCTGGCCATGAAGGACTTGATTCTGTGCAGCATGATGTCTGAAACATGGACCATTTATTGTGCATTATGGTGTTACCCATTGAACAATATGAGCAGTCCCTAGGGCGCTCACTAGCGCGACTGCCTGGCATGCAATTTCTGAATTCCTTGGCTTATCAATTAAAAAACACTATCAACCTGCGCTGTCATCGGTATTAAGATAGTACTGCCAGAATTCAGCCCGACCAGCCTCACCTGCCAACTCATACGGAGCAAAACCAAAACGCCGGTAGGCCTGCTGGGCAACCTGGTTATTGCCCAACACTTCCAAGGTAACTTTGGCAGCACCCTTTTGTCGCGCCTTATCGGCTATGGCTTGCAACAAAATCTGACTAATGCCTTGACCGCGGTAATCCGCCAATACGGCCAAGTCATGAATATTAATTAAAGGTCTAGCGGCAAAGGTAGAAAAACCTATAAAGCAATTACAAAAGCCAACGCTTTTGCCACCAACCTTGACCACGAGGCTGAACATATTATCTTGTTTGGGTAACTCAGTAAGCAAACGTTGCCGCACGGAATCGGTCAGCGCTTCTCCACCGCCCATGGGATCTAGGGCGTAGGCGTTCAACAAGCCTATTAACTCCTGCAACTCCGTATTATTTGCATAGCTTACGGTAACCACATCAATGTTCATTGCTAGCTCCTAAATCATGATCTACTAATCTCTTATTACTATATTGAATAAGATATAAATTTTTTATTACTTTTAGTTACTTCGTAAATATAGCATAATGACCGTAAGCAACCTCCGGTACCGAAAAATTATGCAACTTAGAACCGAACTATCTACTTTTGAGCTCCTACAAAGTACTGACCGAGTGCTAACATCCGGTGTGGCCGATTGGCAGGCCAGTGCAACCTTTCTCGAACTTTGCCTGCAACACGCGAAACGGCCTGTTGTGACCTCCAGCTTTGGCCCACAATCGGGTGTATTATTGCATATGATTAGCCAGATAGCTCCCGACATCCCGGTCATCTGGGTTGATTCAGGTTACAACCTCCCTGCTACCTACCGCCATGCAGAACACCTTAGTTCTAGCCTAAGCTTAAACCTTAAGGTCTATACTCCCAGCACCAGTGCCGCTTTTTGGGATGCTACACGCGGCGGCATACCTACGGTGGATGATAACCAACATGCCGCCTTTACCGATAACTTCAAAATTTCACCTTTCCAACAGGCCTTAGACGAACTGCAACCCGACGTTTGGCTATCTAGTCTGCGCCGCCAGCAGTCAGCCCACCGAGCCGATTTAACCCCTGTCCATCAAGGCCCCAATGGCATCATTAAATTGGCCCCCTTGCTCGACTGGCAAGATGAAGACATGCATGCCTATTTGCAACATCATCAGATTGCCGACGAAGAGCGCTATTTTGATCCCGTCAAAGCTCAGTATGGCCGCGAGTGTGGGTTACACAAAATATAGCGCTAGTGTTGCTTGAAGCAAACCCAACTGCGTTCTTCAAAACCGCCTATTGATGGCGTATGTGGCGCTATATTGTGGATCAGGTAAACGCTTTCCAGCGGCTTCCTCAACTAACTCCCTAGCCCGCCTACATGGAGGGTTAAGTTGTGCAGCGCCAGCCCAAATAAGAATATATAGTCGTTCCCCCGTGGCTAATTATTCACAACCGCTTTCCTAAAATCACCTGGTAACGAATTACCCTTGCCACTCATTGCCCGTGATCATCCTTTCTAGCAACAATAACAAATTCAGCTATATGTTTTATGAACCGTCGGTCGCCGGTAAAAAAAGCAGTCTTGGTATGGTATAAAATAAACAAGTTGTCGTTACTATCTAGTTTAATTGTTATGCGTGATTGTTTGTTAAATCTACAGGCAGGGCCTGCTGCGTTAGAGCATTTGCACCAGCATGGTTTGCACATTCGTGATTTTGGTTACATGTTGGCTGCCAGTGGCGGCCCTAAGTGGTTGGTATTAGCAGGTTTGGACAAGTACCTAACTCAAGAGCACCCAGTGGATATGCAGGGCATCTATGGTTTAGGTACTTCAGCGGGGGCTTTTCGCTTAGCTTGTTACGCTCGCCAAGATGCTACCCAAGCCATTACACAATTTGCTCATGACTACATCAATACCACCTACAGCGGCCCTCGCCCCCCTATGGAAGAGCGCGACAATTCCGTTAAAAACATCCTTGATGGCATTGTATTAGGCAAGGAAAAAGACATTATCAGCAGTCCTAATATGCGCCCCCACTGGATTACCAGCCAGTGCCATGGTCTTGGCCAAAGAGCGAACTGGATGACGCAAATTGCCCATTTGGGGCTATCCTATATGGCTAACCGCGTGAGGCGTGAAGCTCTGGGGCTCTTGTACTCCCGCTCTTGCTTTATCCCTGAAGACAGCCGCTTGCAATTGCAGGATCCACATCAGCTACCTACCGACTATCACCACTTATCATCTAATAATTTATATGATTCTTTATTAGCCAGTGGCACCATCCCCCTGTTTTCACCAGTGCGGCAAAATATAGTGGGAGCCCCAGGTAATCATGTGGATGGTGGTTTACTTGATTATCACTTCGATATGCAGTTACAAGGTGCCACAAAACCACTAGTGCTGTACCCACACTTTAGCGCCCAACCAAGGGCTGGCTGGTTTGATAAGAAACTAACCCGCCAACCTCGCCCCAGTAGTTACGACAAGGTATTGCTGTTGACCCCAAGCGCGGCCTTTTTGGCTCGTTTAAAACAACAGCGTTTACCCGAGCGTGGGGATTTTCGTGCCTATGATGACATCACGCGCAAGCAGGCATGGCAACAAGCTGTTGATTTGTCTAACTATCTAGCCGACGAATTGCAGAAGGTTATTGTTACTCAAGATCTAAGTCTCATCAAACCCCTACGACTAACCTAGGCGCCCCCATAGAATGAGACCATTTAGGTTTTAGCGCACCGGTAGATTTTTCTCCTTTAGAAAGCCAAGCATGCAGTTCCCAGTCATCTCCCCGCCTTGAGAACCGACAGCAACCCCACATTGCGTAGGCTCATACTCTCGCGCATGGAGTGGCTACAAGGCTTGCTAGCAGGTTGGTGGTTCTATCCGCACTACCAAGCCATCTTGCCATACACCAAAGCAACGGTTCCAGACAGTCAGAAACACAGTCCACTGAACATCTTGTTTCCGTACTCATCAGCATGAGCAGATACATACTCACGCACTCGTTGCGTTGCGTTGTGTCTTCGTCGTATAGCAGGGATGCGCTACTTAGCGGAATATGCCATCGCCCATTTGGTCGATACTTTGCTTGGCTTTAAACAGGGTTAATTCATGGGCATCATCTAGACTATAGGCCAGGTCTGCACGAATAAACTGATGCTCCTTGCCGTCTTTACGGATAACCCCTGACACCCGAAAGCCACCATCGACCTTACTAGGTTGTGTTTCAATAACAAAGCCTTGGTACTCGTGTTCTTGGCTTGGTGCGGAGGCCGGCGTGCGACTGCCGCTGCCTAAAAACAATTTGCTTAGGCCAGACAATAGACCCATATCAACTCCTATAAATTTTGCTATGCTAGACTGCCAACATCATACCACAGTGGAATCCATGCATGGATAAGGTTGATTATAAAAAGCAGCTACCTCATCTGTACAAGGCCAGCACTAAGACTATTGCCGAGGTCACATTGGACCCCATGTCTTACTTAATGGTTGATGGTCATGGCAGTCCACAAGATCAAATGTTTATGGATGCCATCGAAACCCTATATGGTATGGCGTACAGCTTAAAATTCATGCTCAAAGCCGCACCCAAACCTTTCGATAGTGTGGTGATGCCCATGGAAATGCTCACCTGGGCAGAAGACTGGAGCGCGTTCCCCGAAAAACGCTACGAGGAGTGGCATTGGACCCTAATGATCATGATGCCACCACGGGTTGACCATGCCCACTTTGAAACGGCTCGCCAACAACTCAAAACCAAGAAAAAACCGACTTTAATTGACACTTGTCGCTTACAAACCCTACACGAGGGCACCTGCGTGCAAGTCATGCATGTGGGACCTTATGATCAGGTGGGTAGCGATATTCAACGCCTGCACACTAGGATCAAGGAATTGGGCGGCCAACTGCACGGCAAACACCATGAAATTTACTTGAGTGACCCAAGACGCACAGCCCCAGAAAAGTTAAGGACCATTGTGCGAGCAGCTTATCGTACCTAAATGGACTAAGCCTTTGGCCGGTTAGGCAAACCTACCAGCTACCAATATTATCCATGGAAGCCCAAGGCTCCTGTGCGGCTAGAGCCCCACCCTCTTGTATCAGCTCCACAGACACACCGTCAGGCGATTTAACAAACGCCATATGACCATCTCTGGGCGGCCGGTTAATCACCACACCCGCGTCCATTAAACGCTGGCAAACCCCATAGATGTCATCCACGTTGTAAGCCACATGCCCCCACGCTCGGCCCGTACTTAGAGGTTCAGCTTCGCCGTCCCAATTGTAGGTTAGTTCCAGTTCTGGTGAGCGCTCTTGGTGCGCGCGTTGCACATCAGTTGGCGCAGCCAGAAATACTAGGCTGAAACGACCACCCTCATAATCATTGCGGCGGATTTCTTCTAAGCCAAGCTGGTTGCACCAAAAATCCAAAGACGCATCCAAGTCAGTCACTCGAACCATAGTATGACGATAACGCATAAAAAATCCAAAAACATTGTTTGAGGGTATTTTAGACCAAGTGGCTCAGAAAGAAAGGGATACTTTACTTTTCCATAAACTGGCGCGAAATTTTTAGCACTGTCTTACGTGGCATAAATGGGATAACCCAGCTCAACATAAACTTCAGCTGACTTTCATTGAAGATAACTAGCTCACCCTTCTCCATGCCTTGGTAGCCAAGCTTGGCACACTGCTCAGCCGTCTTTACCTTACCTTTCAAATCACCACGCTCTTGGAAACCGGTTTTACTGGACCTGGACATAAGGCAGATACAGTAACACTAGTGCCCTTCAGCTCTTCAGCTCTTCAGCTCTTCAACGATAGCCTGAGAGTAAGTATTTTAAAAGTCATCGTTTGAGGGATTGAGTTCTTGCTAGAAAACATCTTTTGATATGTCTAACCTATTGTAGGTGAACTGAATATGAACACCTTTTTCATGAGTTATTAATTGGCATAGTGGTTTAATAGTGATTACTGAAAATTCATTTATTTTTTGAAGTAGAAAACATGAATCGAAAAGCAAAAGAAACTACAAAGGCCTTTGACGCATAATATACCGCCTGCAATAGTCCTAGCATGAAAAAGGCGGTGGAAGATACATTTAGAACCTTACCCTTACTACGTGCCACTACTAATACGATTTGTACCATAGCTATTAGAGCCGCTTGAAATAGGTTAATTGTCAAAGCCCGTAAAGACGAGTAAAGCTCAGTGAAGAGACTCGCACACTGCAATAACTTGGCATTTAATAGCGCCCATGCAGAAGCAACCCACTATTTAATTTGAGAATTCACGATGACCACAGAAGCAACCCCAAATAGCGCAGAAAAAGACAAAAGTGGCTGGCAGTACAGTATGATTAAAACCCGCTGGGTGTGGGATGTGGCATTGCTAGTGAGCTTCATAATTGTATCCATCCCACAATCCACAGGCTTAGCCATACACGAATGGGCTAGCGTGGTATTTGTTGTACCTTTCGTTATTCACCTAATCCTACACTGGGACTGGATGAAAAACCTACCAACCACCTTTGTACAAAAGCTACAAGCGAGTGAGCGTTTCAATATCATTTGGGATGCCGCCTTGTACTTCATGATGGTCTTTGTCACCTTTTCTGGTTTCTTAGCTTCTGAAGTTATTTTTGTACAGCTTGATATTGATTTAGAAGTGCTGCCCTTCTGGCAGCAGCTACACGACGACACTTCCAACTTTATTCTACCAATGTTAGGTATTCACCTTGCCCTACACTGGAATTGGATAAAGAAAGCCACCAAAAAGATGCGTAAATAAAGTCAACTAGCCAAGCTAATGCAGCAATCAACATAGACACAAATGAAGAGACAGATATGAATTATTTAGCAGAAGACTTTGGCAAGCGCTTTGGTATTGTTTTGATGATTACCGTGATAGTTGGCTTGGCCATGTGGGGATTTGAGTTTACCGAGTATGCCATCGACATCAATGAAAACGGTTTTAGTGGAGATCATCACGGTGAAGGCGAACGTGAGGGTGGCGAAGCGCCTGAAGGTATGAGTGCACTGCGCTATTTCATGCCACTAGTTAAGATCAGTTTAATGACCTTGATACCCGCAGCTATTTGGGTATGGGTTAGCAAGTTGATTAATCGTAAGAAAGCAGCTTAGTAATCACTACAAAGTAATTACAAAAAAGGGGCCTAAGCCCCTTTTATCATTCGATCAAGCTTAGCTTGGGAAGGCGAACTGCTTGCCTTCGCGCACACCGCTGGAAGGCCAGCGCTGAGTTACAGTCTTGCGACGGGTGTAGAAACGGATCGCATCTGGACCGTGAGCACTCAAGTCACCAAACAAAGAACGCTTCCAACCACCAAAGCTGTGGTAGGCCACAGGCACAGGCAGTGGTACGTTAATACCGACCATGCCTACTTTGATATTGTCAGAGAAGTAACGTGCTGCTTCACCGTCACGGGTGAACAAGCAGGTGCCATTACCAAACTCGTGATCGTCGATCATCTTCATGGCTTCTTGCATCGTATCCACACGAACTACACACAATACTGGGCCAAAGATCTCTTCTTGGTAAACCACCATATCTTGGGTAACATTGTCGAACAAGGTACCGCCCACAAAGTAACCATTTTCATGGCCTTCTACGACTAGGTCACGACCATCAACAACCAAATTAGCACCCTGCTCTGCACCTTGGGTAATCAAACCCTTAATACGTTCTTGTGCCATCTTAGTAATCACGGGGCCCATTTCATTGGAAGTGTCAGTACCGTTACCAATCTTCAAGCTTGCAACTTGTGGCTTCAACTTAGCAACTAGTTCGTCAGCAGCTTCATCACCCACACAAACGACCACAGAAATGGCCATGCAACGCTCACCACAGGAACCATAGGCCGCTCCCATCAAAGCATTTACAGCATTATCCATGTCAGCATCTGGCATAATGATAGCGTGGTTTTTAGCACCACCTAAGGCCTGTACCCGCTTACCATTGGCGGTACCTTTGCTGTAAATGTATTCCGCAATAGGGGTAGAACCGACAAAGCTAACTGCTTGCACGCGCTTGTCTTCCAAAATGGTGTCAACGGCCACCTTGTCGCCATTAACTATGTTAAATACACCGTCCGGCAAACCGGCTTGCTTCAGCAACTCACCAATAAACATAGGTGCTGATGGATCACGCTCGGAGGGCTTCAAAACAAAGGTGTTACCGCACACCAAAGCCATAGGAAACATCCACATAGGTACCATGGCAGGGAAATTGAATGGCGTAATGCCCGCAACCACACCCAAGGCCTGAAATTCAGACCAGCTGTCAATGGCTGGGCCAACATTCTTGCTGTGCTCACCTTTGAGCATCTGTGGTGCACCACAAGCAAATTCAACGACTTCGATACCACGGGTCAATTCGCCCATAGCATCATCCAACACCTTGCCATGTTCGTCAGTAAGTAGCGCACAGATTTTGGCGGCATTTTCTTCTAACAACGCCTTAAAACGAAACATGACACGAGCACGCTTCATGGGTGGCGTATTACGCCACTCTGGAAAAGCAGCATCGGCAGCAGCTATGGCTTCTTCAACGGTCTCCTTGCTGGCCAAAGAAACCTGTTTGGTGACCGCCCCGGTGGCCGGGTTGAATACGTCTTGAGTTGGGTCATTTTGATTGTGGCTTTGCTTACCGTTAATCAGGTGTCCTACAACTTGCATGTCTATATCCTCGTTGTTCTTTAGTATCTAGATCTAAAGAGTGTCTGTTAATCTAATTCGTTTATTGATTCGCCAAGGGCGTTAATCAAGCTATCAATTTCAGCTTCTTCTACACTAAATGGCAGGCCTAACTGAATAGTATCACCACCGTAACGTACGTAAAAACCCTTTTCCCAGCACTTCATAGCGATCTGGTAGGGTCGCAAGGCTGGTTCCCCTGGTGCGGCTTCAATAGTAAAGCCCGCTGCCAAACCATAATTACGAATATCCGTAATATATTGGGTGCCCTTAAGGTTGTGAACAGCATCTTCAAATTTACCTGATATGCTTTTTACTCTGGGGACAAGCTGTTCTTTTTCTAGCAGATCCAAAGCCGCCAAACCGGCGGCACACGCCATGGGGTGGGCTGAATAGGTATAACCATGGGGCAGCTCCAGCATATATTCAGGGCCGCCTTCTGCCATAAAGGTATCGTATATTTCCTGTTTGGCAATGACGGCACCCATAGGAATAACACCATTGGTCAACTGCTTGGCGGTGGTCATCAGGTCTGGCACAACGCCAAATTCTTCCGCACCGGTATGACTACCCATACGTCCAAAACCGGTAATAACCTCATCAAAGATCAACAAGATATTGTGCTTATCACAAATTTCCCGCAAACGCTGTAGATAGCCAACCGGTGGAGGTATCACACCGGCTGATCCGGCCATAGGCTCAACGATTACTGCGGCAATATTGCTGGCATCATGCAGTATAATCTGCTGTTCCAGTTCATTGGCCAAATGGGCTCCTGTGGCGGGCATACCCTTGGTAAAAGTATTTTCTGGCAACATGGTATGGGGTAAGTGAATAGCATCAATGCTTTGACCATACAATGCTCGGTTTGGACTCAAGCCACCAACGCTAATGCCACCAAAATTGACCCCGTGATAACCTTTGGCACGGCCTACAAAACGAGTTTTGCCACCCTCACCCTTTTTTCGCCAATAGGCGCGGGCTATTTTTAATGCTGTGTCCACCGACTCAGAGCCAGAACCCGTGAAAAACACGCGATTAAGACCTGCTGGCATCAGCTCAACAATTTTGTTGGCCAACTGAAATGACTTGGGCTGGCCAAACTGGAAGCCTGGTGAATAATCTAACTGACTAGCCTGCTTGGCAATAGCCTCGGCTATTTGTGGTCGACAGTGGCCCAAGCCACAGGTCCACAGACCGGATAAACCATCAAATATTTGACGCCCCTTGGCATCTGTATAATACCGGCCTTGAGCAGCTACTATCATCCGTGGATCTTTCTTGAACTGGCGGTTTGCCGTAAAGGGCATCCAGTGGGCTTGCAGCTCTGCTTGGCTCAAGCCACCCGTTAAGTCTTCAAAGGCCATACTCATCTCCCAATGATGAAAACGAATTAATAGACCATGATAGTCGACCTATAAATTAATATAAATATGATATTATTTATCTTTATTTAACTATATGGTTAACTTATACTGAATCTTACTTCTGCCCCTGTTCAAATAGTCAAACTAACGATGCTCAATGCTCCTCTAAAACGCTTAGCCGATACCGATTTACGCCTGCTTCGTATCTACAAAACGGTGGTAGAAGCCGGCGGTTTTGCTGCCGCTGAAGTAAACTTAGGCATTAGCCGTGCCGCGATCAGTGTCGCCATTAGTGACCTAGAAACACGGCTCAATCTGCGCTTATGTCAACGTGGTCGTGCTGGTTTCTCGGTCACTAATGAAGGCGAAAAAGTGTATCAGTCAAGCATGCAGCTATTCACCGCCATTGAGTCCTTTCGAACGGAGGTCAATAGCTTTCACGACCAGTTACAAGGTGAATTTAATATAGGCATCACTGACAACTTGGTTACCATGCCTCATATGCACATCACCAATAGTTTAGGTCAGCTCAAACAACAAGGGCCCCAGGTGCAAATAAACATTAGCATGATACCCTCTCAGCGTATCGAACAGGGAATTCTTGATGGCCATCTGCATGCCGGGGTTATTGCCGATACTCACCGTCTACCAGAGCTAGAGTACCAACCCCTTTACACCGAAGACTCTCGGCTCTATTGCAGCCATGACCACCCACTGTTTGCAAGGGCCACCCTAGTGGAGAATAAAAAACAGCTAGCAAACTATGACGCTGTGGCGCCGGCTTATGCGCAAACGGCTGATATCAAACTGCATTATCAAGGTCTCAATGCTACAGCCACGGCAACCGATCGCGAGGGTGTGGTATTTTTAATTTTGACAGGCGCGTATATCGGTTACTTACCCGTACACGTGGCACAACGGTGGGTTGATCAGGGGAAAATGCGAGAGTTGGCGCCAGAACAGTGCCAATTCGCTACCAATTTTGCCATCATTACCCGTAAAGGGCGACGTCATAATTCGATTTTGGATTATTGGCTGCACTCATTGTTAGCAACGCCTTAACAGGATCACCCACACACCTTAAAGCAACCACCTAGCTTTACTAAGCTGCCTTAAGTGTCGTTTTTCGACGTGCCAGAGCCACGCCACAGGCAATTAACGCTACCCCCAGCAAAGCCTGTACACCGAGCTCCTCGCCAAACCACCACCAAGCCTGTATAGCCACCACCGGTGGCACTAAATAGAACAAACTGGCCACTCTTGCCGATTCGCCCAAGTTTATCATCAGCATCAGCAACAAGATGGCACCAATGGACAAGGCCAGCACCTGCCATGACAGGCTCAATACAAATGCCCACTGCCAATCCACTACCCGCTCTTCAAACGCTAGGGCTATAAACACACAAAAAATGGTGGCGGCAAAGTACTGCCACCATATAGACGCTAATAAATCGATTCCCTGACAGTATTTTTTTTGATACGTGCTACCCACGGAAATACCCATCAGCGATGCCACCACTAATACCGCTGACCAACCTGAAAAACCGTCAAATAGCTGTTTTGCATCAATGGCAAAGCGTTCTGCCAAAACCAAATACAAACCCACCAAACCAATCGCTAAACCTAACCACTGCCAGGGTGTTACCCGTTCTTTTAGCATAAGACCGGCCAACAGGGCCATGACCAGTGGTTGCAAGCCAATCACCATGGAACTCATTCCAGCGGGCATGCCTAGGGCAATGGCCTGGAATACGCCGCCTAAATAAACACCATGGATCAACAAGCCAACGATCATACTGTGTAACCACAAACGAGGATTGTTTGACCACTTGGTTTTAAATAGTGGCATGATCAATAACAGTACCAGCATGGCACAAGCAAAACGGATGCTTAAAAGAGTGAATGGCTCGGCATAAGGTTGTCCGAACTTGGCCACCAAAAAGCCGGTACTCCATACCCAAACAAATACCCATGGCATTAGTGCCACAAACCAAGTTGGTGCTGTCATAGCGAATCACAGTTGATAGATTAAGCCAGCATCATACTTGAGTTCGCTGATGAGTTCAGCTCCTAGTGCGGTCTGCTAAGCTATATTGTCACTTGCATGAATTAGATAGATTAATTCAACTATAGATTCTTCCATGTGTTTATGGAATGATAATGCTAGTCAATGCTATTAATGGCCCCCATATGAACGCACTATCTGACTCTTTGCTACTGGACACTTTACAACAATACTTAGACAGCAACCCCCTACCAGACGAGTTGTGGGTGTTTGCCTATGGTTCGTTATTATGGAATCCAGAAATGAGCATTGTTGAAACCCGACACGGCTTTGTAGATGGTTACGAACGCGGCTTCAACTTGCTATCTACTGTGCACCGTGGGACGCCAGAACAACCCGGTTTAGTTTTGTCACTGCGAGAAGGTGGCTGCTGCGAGGGTGTGGTTTTAAAAGTCAATCCAGAAACCAAAATGCAGGATTTCACCAACCTATGGCGCCGTGAGATGGTGACTTTATTTTACCAACCGCGGTGGTGTGAAGTGTCAACCCCCAAAGGCACTGTTCGTGCTATCACCTTTGTCGCCGACCCTGAACACAAACAGTTTGTTGACTTCGACTGCCACACAGTGGCAGAAATGATCTACCGGGCCCATGGCGGGCGCGGCCCAAATATTGATTACTTCACGAATACGCTCGAACACCTTGCCTCGTTAGGCATCAAAGACCCCCTATTTGAATCTGTAGCACGATACCTAGGAAAAATCGACGCACCGCAACCAGCAACAGAAACTTTGAACATGGCATAACAAGGCTATTTTTCTAACTGGTAAAATGACTCCACCAAGTTGTCCATTTGCTTACTAACGCTAGCTTGCGCGTCATAGATGCCTTGGTTATAAAAGTGTGGCCCCAATTTTTCAACAATAAAGTCCAACAAAAATTCAGCCTCAAACTGCCCCAAAGCTCGGTCTAACTCCATTTCCATGTAGTTCTGCAGTTCACCTATCAATACATCACGCTGAGATTTTTCTAGCGCGATAGTCATGCAATGGGGTCCAGCTTATCAACAATAGTCGCTAACTGCTGGCGTTCTTCAGGTGTTAAGCAAGCCAGTAACTGCTCTTCCCAGGCTTGCATTAACGGGGTAATGGTTTCGTAAAGGCCGCGCCCCTGAGTAGAAAGATCCAAAAAAACAGCCCGTTTATCTGTTTCTGATGGTTGCCTAGACAAATAATCAAGATCGGCTAAACCCGATACCGAACGAGAAATTTTCACCTTATCCATATAAGTCAGGTCAGCAATTTTTTTGGCTGTCATTGGGCCATATTGCCCCAATAGAGCAATGATTCGCCACTGCTCTTTGGTAATGCCAAAACGCTGGGTGTAGATAGTCGCCACACGATTACTTACATTGTGAGCCATGCGGTTAAAGCGATAAGGCATAAAGTTGTGCAAATCCAGAGAGATACTCATATTCATCAAACCTAATGATTAGATTAGCCACATTATAACAAGGCCCTGCCAACGAGCAAAATTCTCTGCTAATAACTAAGCAAAAAAATCTGGCCTAGGTATCTGTGGTTGTAAATGAGGGCCGTTGCCATTCATTCCCAGCATCTGGATGCTTAGGTACCCATAGTGCCAAATATAGCGAAACACAAGCCATTGCGGCCCCCGACAAGAATACCGCTAGAGGGCTCCACAACCAAAGTACGCCTAAGACAGCAGGCAAGATAACCGCGGCAATATGATTGATAGTAAAAGACACACCAGCAGTGGATGCCATATCAGCAGGATCGGCAATCTTTTTGATATACGAACTTTGCGCAATGGCCATGGCAAACAGAATATTATCCAGCACGTAAAGCCCTACAGCTGCGGGTACCGAATCCACCCAACCATAGGCTGAAAACACCACAATAAGCCCGATATATTCCAGCTGTAAACTGATTCGCTCACCAAAACGGGCCACAAACTGACCAATTTTAGGAGCCAACCACATATTCACAGCGCCATTTAAAAGAAAAACCAAAGCCACTTCTTGTGCACTAAAATGAAATTTTTCTACCAACAGTAACACTGCAAAAACAAAGAATATTTGCCGCCGTGCGCCGCCCATAAAAGTTAAGGCGTAGTACAACATATAACGTTTACGAAAGACCAAGCGTTTATGCTGCTCTACCCCAACCCGATAAATTGGAAACAAGGTGGCAACAACAAGAGCCAATATCACCGTAACCCCACCGCCGATCAGCATAGTCTGCTGTAAGTTAAATTGCATATACTCAATAGCCAACCAGGCCCAAGCGTAGGATAGCAAGGCCGCACCAGAACTCACGGCCACCAAATTACCCATTTTCACGGGTGCTTCCTGTTTGCTAAACCATTGCAAAGTTAACGACTGGCGAACCGTCTCATAGTAATGAAAGCCCAAAGACATCAACATGGTGGTCAACAACAACCCCGAAAAACTTGGCAGATAACCCGTCAAAGCAACCCCTACCCCTAACATCAATAAAGACATCAAAGCCAAGCGCTGTTCGTTTAAAATTAGTAACAGCCAAACCACAGCAAATGCTAAAAAACCAGGCACTTCTCGCCATGATTGCAGTACCCCGATGTGAGCGCCATTGAGCCGCACGATATCAACAGCAAAATTATTAAATAACGCCATCCAGATACCAAACGCAAATGACATGGCAAATGTCATCAAATACAACACCATGGCAGGGGTGCGCCAATAAGCTGTATTAAGAAATTTTGACATAAAATGAGCAGGCCGCAAGGTAAGTGGATAATCACAGTCTAGCAAATAATATACGGCATAGCAGCAGCACTGCTTGGTTGCTTGGTTTTCGTCCCCATATAAAGAACTTATGTATTAACCAAATATATACTTTCCCATGAGTGAACAACAGCAAGCCAAGCGTTTTTCTACCGCCGAGACAGGCAACAAAAAGGGCGCTAGTGCCGACAAGGCCGGGATGCAATTACTCTTGCAACTACTGCCATTTGTAAAGCCATATCGCAAGATGGTGGCCGCTGCCATATTGGCACTAATCCTCACTGCAGGAGTTTCCTTAGCTCTAGGGCAAGGCATTCGCATCCTTGTCGACCAAGGCTTCTCGGCAGACCCAGCACTGCTAAATCAAGCCATGGTCATTTTAGCAAGCATCACCGTTGCCCTAGCCTTTGGTACATTTATCCGTTTTTACCTAGTATCCTGGTTGGGTGAACGAGTCAGCAATGATATCCGTCTTGCCGTATTTAAACACCTGCTCACCCTACATCCCCATTATTTCGAAGAAAACCGTAGCGGCGAAATAAATGCGCGACTAACTACCGACACCACCTTACTTCAGTCCATCATTGGTTCGTCCATTTCTATGGCCTTGCGCAATATTCTGACCTTTACAGGTGGTCTAATAATGATGCTGGTCACCAATCTCAAATTAGCCTTGATTGTGCTGGCCAGTGTGCCACTGATCGTGCTACCCATGATGATGTATGGTCGTCGCGTACGCAGTCTATCGCGAGAGAGTCAAGATACGGTCGCTGAAGTAGGCACCTATGCTGGTGAAATCGTACAGAATATTAAAGTTGTGCAAGGATTTACGCGCGAAAGTGAAGAGAGCAAGGCATTTAGCGGCGAAGTTGAAAAAGCATTTGCCGTGGCCAAGCGCCGAATATTGCAGCGTTCACTGCTAATTATCATCGCTATGACGTTGGTATTCACCGGCCTATCAACCATGATTTGGGTGGGTGCTCAGGATGTCGGCAGCGGCCTTATCAGCTCTGGAGAGTTATCTGCCTTTGTATTTTACGCCATCATGGTGGCCATGGCGGTTGCCACTATATCTGAGGTATATGGCGAATTGCAAAGAGCCGCCGGTGCCACCGAACGCCTGATGGATTTGCTTACTGCAAAAGCCGAAATTGCCGCTCCGGAACAACCACAAGGTTTGCCAGCAGGCCCCTTGCCCCTGCGCTTTGAAAACGTCACCTTTGCCTATCCATCGCGCCCCGAACAAAATGCCTTAGCCAATCTTAATTTTGTCATCAGCGCGGGAGAAACCGTTGCCATAGTGGGCCCATCCGGCGCTGGCAAAACCACTTTATTTGAAATGCTACAGCGCTTTTATGACCCACAGCAGGGACAAATCCAGGTGGCAGATACGGCCATTAAGGAACTTAGTCCACAAGATTTGCGCCAACATCTGGGCGTGGTACCTCAACAACCGACTTTGTTTAGCAGTGATGTATGGCATAACATTCGCTATGGCAACCCCGAGGCCACCGATGAACAAGTGCGCCAAGCAGCACAGCAAGCCAACGCCCACGATTTCATTGAACGCTTGCCCCAGCAATACGACAGTTTTTTAGGTGAACAAGGCGTACGCCTATCCGGCGGGCAACGTCAGCGCATTGCTATTGCCCGTGCCATGCTGAAAAACCCCGCTATCTTATTACTCGATGAAGCTACCAGCGCCTTGGATGCCGAAAGTGAAGCCAAGGTTACCACTGCCTTGCAAGAACTTATGCAAGGGCGCACCACCTTGATCATTGCCCACCGTTTGGCTACAGTCATGCATGCAGACAGGATTTTACTGATGGATGAGGGCCAAATCATCGCCCAGGGTAAACACCAGGAGCTTTTAGCCAATTCCGATCTCTATCAGCGTCTATGTAAGCTGCAATTTGATCACTAGCTAGGGGCAAAATCCCATGTTGCAAAAACCCGACCCCGCCCAAGAACAGCATCTACTGCGAGACGGTTATTGGGATCGCACCGCCATTATTAAAGCCAGCGATGGTAGCCTTCGCGTGCGTAAAATCAGCAAAGGCAGTGACTCTGCGGGCCCTTGGGGAAGAGACAATTTACGTGCTGAGGCGCGCTATTTAACTAACCTAGAAGAACCCCTTGTGGATTTCTTTCCAACCCTAATCCAGCATTGGGACGGGGCGAGCACAGGTTATGACATGGCTTATATGGAAGGTTATGTGGACGTTGGGCAAGTGGCTCGTAACCAGCTATTCAGTCAAGCCCAAGCTGATGCTATGCAACGCTACCTGGGCAGTCGTCTACTGCAACAAGTGCACGTCTCATCAGATTCAACACCGTGTTTGGTCGCCAATATCAAGAGCACTTTTAACAAGGCCTTAGGCTGCTTGCAAGCACACCCTCAGCTACATTGTTTAGTGCACTCTATTTCGGTAAACGGCCTGCCAGTAAATACGCTGGAACAGCAGCTTAGTAACATTTTTAGCGGTGCTTTGTTGCCGCGTATGGATGCCAGCCCGCAGGTACGCTTACATGGTGACTTGTTTCTGGAAAACATGCTACTACCCGCCGTTGATCCGGGTGTTAACTGGCCCCAGCTCTTAGTTTTGATCGACCCTATCTCTGTCGCTGGCATAGGCACAGGCCATCCACTTTTTGACCTTGGCAAATACGAATCTTATGCCACCGGCGAGTTGCCAGCCATGCGCCAAGAACGCCTGCGGTTAGAAGGCTTTGAAGAATCGACAAATAATTTGCAACCCGGTCAGTATCGATGGGCGATTGATTGGCAGGACAACGCTCTGGCAGGCTTTAAAAACATCAACTGGCACAACCAGTTGCGCCAGCTTTATGTACAACATTATGGACCAATAGACCGTGCTATGTATGAGTTACTGCAGGCTTACTACGCCGCAGCCATGGTCGTTTGCACTACGGGCAAAGAACAACAGGCACGCACTTTAAAGATGCGCAGCAGCTTACAACTAGCTTTGACGTAACTTCATTACCAAACCCACCCCAAGCGCCACTATGACACCTGCAAATAGGCCAACTGCCATGTTTATCAAGCTCGGTACCAGAGCGCCGGCTAGGATATTCATAGTAGGCAATGCGCCAACCCAATGGTCGGCATAATCAGTCAAATGATGCAGAAATGGCATACCATGAACCAAAATACCACCTCCCACAAGGAACATGGCGATGGTTCCCACTACCGTTAGAGCTCGCATTAACGGTGCCGCCGAACGCAGCAGCGTGCGCCCAATACGCACAGTGAAAGTATGCCAAAAACCTTCTCCGGGGCGTTGCATGAGATACAGGCCAGCATCATCCATTTTGACAATGACCGCCACAAGCCCGTAGACACCCGCAGTAAACAACAATGCTAAACCAGATACCACCAATACCTGAGTAAGAAAAGCCGCGCTACTGACCGAACCCAGAGTAATGACCACAATTTCTGCAGACAAGATAAAATCTGTGCGAATTGCACCTTTAATCTTGGTTTTTTCAAGGGCTACCAAGTCCTTATTCTGTAAGCGCCGAACGCGCTCTTGGGCGTCATGTTCTTGGTCTTTATGAAATAACCACTCGTGTAATTTTTCATAGCCTTCAAAACAAAGAAAAGCACCACCTAACATTAATACTGGGGTAATCAACCAGGGCGCAAACAGGCTCATCAATAAGGCGGCTGGCACCAGAATAAACTTGTTGCGAAAGGAGCCTTTCGCTACGGCCCAAACCACGGGCAGCTCACGCTCGGCCTTTACCCCTGTCACCTGCTCAGCATTGACTGCAAGATCATCTCCCAATACAGCAGCCGTTTTTTTAGCGGCGACTTTAGACAAGGCGGCGATATCATCCAATAAGGTCGCGATATCATCAATAAGGGCAAGTAAGCTGGCTCCAGCCATAACGTAGGTTCCCAATAATACAATAATTTAAAAAATAGGCTTTTTGCCCAGTATTGCAAGTAGTGTGTCGGCTACTAATTCCGGTTCATCCAAAGGCAGTAGGTGCCCAGCACCAGCAAATTCAGTGGCTTGTTTTGGCCCCGGTAAAGCTTGCCAACGTTGCCAACTATCAGTATCAACTGTATGGGAATGTTCGGCGCGCAGCAAATGTATAGGCACTTGGATTTGTTTCAAGGTTTTCCAAACATTAGGTATGGTACTGTAAACCAAGGCTTCCCAATGTTTATCAAACAACAGACCGAACTCATCAACCCCGCCTTCCGGATCCTCAATGGGGCCCACACCAGCATTAATATAATCCCATAGAACAGCATCAGAAAGACCTCTGAATACCCATTTACTGCGGTGGAAATCGAATGCTGCCTGCATTGATGACCAGCGGTTTGGACGACCCAAAGCCTTCCTCACAATAGGTACTCGGCGCTTCATGGTATTTGGCATATGGCGCATAAGGCGTGAGTAACGAGCCTTTAAGAATACGGGTTCTATCATGATAAGTTGATGAAATAAATCAGGACGCTTGTGTGCCGCAAATAGGCCGACTAAAGAACCCATAGAATGGCCCACATAAGTGACAGGAGCAAGTTGATGCTGTTCAATAAAAGATATTTGATCGGCGGCCATACGCTGCCAAAATTGACGATCTTTGTATTCGCCACGAAAATCATCAAGGCTTTGCCAGAGGGGCCGCAATGCGGCGGCATATACAGTGTACTCATGGCCCAGCGGCTGCAAAAGGCTAGCATAGCTACCTGGCGGAAAACCATTGGCATGAGCAAACAGCAGTGGCGTTGCCCCCCGCCCATATATTTCAAAAGGTATTTGTGTCATTGCTATCTCAACTCGGTTTCAAACATTATGCCAAACCTGACAACAATCCGAGCAAGTAAAACTCATTGGTCGCTTTTAATTAGGCATAAAAAAACCGCCACAGCGGTTTTTTTAAACCACCTGAAATTACAAAATAGCTGCTACCGCCTTGGCAAAGGCCGCCATATTGTTGTCATTTAAGCCGGCAACGTTAATGCGACTGGAACCCACCAAGTAAACGCTATGATTATTAACCAGACTATTTACCTGGTCTTTATCCACACCCAAGAAAGAGAACATGCCTTTTTGGCGTTCAATAAAGCTGAAATCCCGTTCAATTCCCGCATCATTAAGCGCTTGCACCAGTTCGCCGCGCAAGCGCGCAATACGTTCACGCACTTCAGCTAGTTCAGCCAACCAGTCAGCTTTGAGTTCTGCATCATCCAAGATAGTTTGCACGATCAAAGCACCGTGAGATGGTGGCATGGAATAATTGCCACGAATAACGCCATTCATTTGGCCCTGCGCAATAGTGGCAGTATCAGCATTGTTAGTGATAACCAAAGCGGTACCAGTACGTTCACGATAGAGACCAAAGTTCTTAGAGCACGAACTGGCAATCACCATCTCATCAACCGTTTTGGCGACAATACGTAAACCAGCCGCATCTTCTTCCATGCCATCGCCCATGCCTTGGTAAGCAATATCAATGAACGGAATTAAGCCTTTTTGTTTGGCTAATTCAGCCACAGCTTGCCACTGATCTAGGTTTAGATCAGCACCAGAGGGATTGTGGCAGCAACCGTGCAATAAAACTATGTCACCGGCTTGTGCGTCGCTGCGTAATTTGGCCATCATGGCATCAAAATCAACGCTGTGGGTGGTAGCATCAAAGTATGGAAACTCATCCAACGTCAAACCCGCGTTATCAATAATTGCGTGGTGGTTGGCCCAAGTAGGCTTACCAACCCAAACCTTGGCGCCAGGCTTGGCGGCATTGATAAAGTCACAAATAACACGCAAGGCACCTGTGCCACCTGGCGTTTGCGCAATAGCCAAGCGCCCAGCGGCCGTAATGGCGTTATTTTCGCCCAAGACGACATCGGCAATCAGTTGATTGTAACGTGCCCAACCAGCCATACCAACATAGGTTTTGGTGTCTTCCGTTTGCAATAAGCGTTGTTCTGCAACATCCACGGCCCGCATTATTGGCGTATGGCCCTGCTCGTCTTTGTATACACCCAGACCCAAATCCACTTTATTAGGATTGGTGTCTTCGCGGTGCATGGCAGCTAGCTTAAGAATGGGATCGGCTGGCACTGATTGCAGTGACTCAAACATGGAAAATACTCTTTATTAAGTTGGTGAAAGTGTTTTAGCGGCCTTTGTGCAAGCCAGTATTTGGCCAAGGTCTTACTATACATACAGTGACAAAATTATATGCCTTTGAGAGGTGTAAAACTATGCTAAAAGTTAAAATCTTATGACATTTTTTAACAAAATTACCGTTTTAGTCCATCACCGACAATCAAACCCATATGAAGCGCTCATTTTACCGTTCGGCTGACGGCACACGACCGTATTGCTGGCGATAACAACGAGAGAAATAGGTGCCAGAATTAAATCCACAAGCACTGGCAATTTGCGTAATAGATAAGGTGGATTGATGCAAAAGGTGTTGCGCTTTTTGCAAACGCAACTGCAAATAAAATTGATTGGGTGATTGACAAAAATGTTGTTTAAACAAGCGCTCCATTTGGCGCACGGACATGTTCGCCAATTGAGCGACTTCGGCACACGGCAGGGGCTGATCCAGTTGACCCTGCATCACCTCAACGGCTTTAACTAAACGGTTATTTTTAATATTAAAGCGGCTTTGCAGTTTCATACGAGCATCATCATGGGCGGGCCTTATGGCCGGGTGCATATATTGCTCGGCCACCAACATAGCCAAATCATAACCATGCTCACCAGAAATCAGTTGCAACATCATGTCCATGCCGGCCGAGCCACCAGAGCAGGTCATGAGGTTACCGTCAAACTCATACAGTTCACCACTCATATTCACATCACTAAACTGCTCACGAAAACTGTCAACATACTCCCAGTGGATGGTACAAGTGCGTTGCCGTAATAATTTGGCCTTCGCCAATAACAAGCTACCTGTTGAAGTTGCTCCAAATACACCAACTTGCCTGCACACTGTGCGCAACCAAGTAAAAAAACGCTCACTGCCATAATTGGCTACCTCAACCCCTGCTACGACTATGAGCACATCAAGCTGGCCACAGGCTTCTAGCGTTATGGTTGGTTGTGTTGTCATTTTGTTGCTTGCCGGTACCGGTTCCCCCGACCAGGAAATAAAATCCCAGGCATAGTTTTCTTTTCCAGCCTGGGCATTAGCCATGCGTAACGGTTCCACCGCGGCCGCCAAGGACAGCATGGAAAAACCCGGTATCAGTACAAACCCAAAATGTCTCATCGTCTTTTAGACCCTCAGTTTTGTCTATAATAGCCTCAATTGTCGCAATAGTCTTTACATTTGACGTATTTTTATCAATGCTTCTAATGTGAAAAGTGCATTATGGTGTAGCTAAATAACCAAATAAGAGAATAGTCATGGCATTTCCTACTTCCTCACCCTATGTGATCGTTGGCGCTGGCATCCACGGTCTTTCTACTGCCTATCACCTAGCCCTAGAACTAAAAGCACGCGGTAAAGGCGATGGCCGAGATATTGTTATCCTCGACAAGGGCGGTATTGCCGCTGGTGCTACCGGCATTGCCTGTGGTGTCGTGCGTAACAACTACTTTCAACCGGCCATGCGAGAACTCATGGCACACTCTGTAGAAGTATGGGAGTCTGATGCCAAAAACTATTCCTACCATCCAGTTGGCTATATGCAGATTAGCCCAGAAAGCATGCATGCCGATGTAGCATCAATCTATGAACAACAACAAGCCATTGGTTATGAATCAGATTTCATTGAAGGTGAAGCTGATAGTACTAAATACATGAAAGGTATTTTCCACGACTGGCAAGCCAAGGGCATCACGTCAGTATTGCATGAGAAAAAAGGTGGTTATGCCAACAATACCAAAGCCATGTATGGCTTGGCCACTAAGGCCGAAGCCGAGGGTGTGCGCATCATTACTGGTGTGACCGTTACCGGCTTTACACGATCCGGTGGTGCGGTCACCGCCGTGGAGACTAACAAGGGTAATGTCGAATGTGGCCAAGTCGTAGTGGGAGCAGGCCCTTGGGTACGCAATTTCTGGGACATGTTGGAGCTGCCTAACACTGTGGATATCAAAGGTACTGATGGGACCATGCATAGAGACATACCCACCTGGGTGTATTGGTCATTGCAAGAGGGTACCTTGGGTGTTGATCCCAAGCTTCAGGTCGACAACGACGGCAATATGCCACCTGTTATTCACGTTGACTCCAATGAACCCTTGTACTCTTGCGAAGATGGCTCTTTGGTAACCGATGAAATGTGGGGCATTTATTACAAGCCTGACTTCCATTTTGGTGGCGTGCAAGGAGGTGCAGCTCCGTTTATAGTAGACAAGCCCGCCGGCGATGTAGAAATCGACCCTTACGGCCCTGAGTCACCAGAATTTATTGTCGGTCCTGAATTTGCACACATGTGGGTTTCGGCTTTGGCGCATTGCCAAAAGCGTTTTGAGGGCACTATGGCAAAATATAAAGATGAAGCCAGTGGCGGTATCGGCTGCTTTACTCCCGATTCATTCCCTGTGTTTGATACCTTCTTCCAAAACTGCTACATCATCGCTGACTCCAATCATGGCTATAAGATGCTCGGTGTGGGCAAGCTGGTGGCAGAAGAGATTGCTAGTAACAGCAAGACGCGTTTGCTAGAACCCTTCCGCTTCTCCCGCTACGCTGAAGGCAAGCTACACCCTGTGTCTAGCAGCCCCTTCCCTTGGTCTTAAAAAAGTTATAAACACTCAACCAGCTGGTTGGCTAATAGCCAACCAGCGCCTCCTCGGACCTGGAGTGACAGCCATTGCCATAAGCATGGCAAGCTCTCCTTAGCTCAGGCATAATGCCAACTTACTCCACCTGCCTATCGCTTGTATGGTCATACCTCGCTTATTGTTACACCCAGTTTATGGTGCCCTCACCGTAGCGGCTATCTGGGGCCTTAACGTTGTGGTCATGAAAATAGCCATGGCAGACCTACCGCCCTTGGCATTCACCACTCTGCGCTTTTGTGCCCTAGCCTTGCTACTATGGCCTTTTGTCAAAATCAGCTGGCCACAGTTTCGCCAATCACTGCCTCTTGCCCTCACCATGGGCATGGGACACTTCTACATGCTAGCCCTAGGCTTGACCTATGTGCCTGGTGTAATAGCCAGCTTGTGTCTATTACTCGGTGCACCCTTTTCATCTATTTTGGGTTATTTGATTCTCAAAGAGCATTTAACTATGCGGCAGGTGATGGCCATCACCATAGCCACCTTAGGCGCTCTTATACCCACATTGGCATCAGGCAACATAAGCCTACAAATTGGCATGCTCATCGTCATCTTTAGCACCTTTATGTGGGCCTATGGCAACATTCAAGTAAAACAGATGCAACAGATATCCACCATGGCCATTCAATTCTGGATTGCCGTGATCACCGCTCCTATTAGCTATGGCTTTTACGTGTACACGGCGGATGGCGTTGCTCTCACCGAGCATATCACCCTGCAAGCCATGGCTTGCTTGGCTTATGTAGTGGTCTTTTCATCAATTATTGGCTACGCTCTTTGGTATCGATTAATTCACCGTCATGGTGTACAACAGGTCGCCCCCTACGCCTTGGTGCAACCCATTTTCACCTTAATGGCCGGCTACCTAATACTGGCAGAAGTACTAAGTTTATGGCAATGGTTAGGCAGTAGCATTACACTTATGGCCATATACCTTTACTATCATTACCAAAGACCAAACCAATGATTGATTTGCATTACTGGCCAACCCCCAATGGTTGGAAAATCACGATCTTGTTAGCCGAGCTTGATGTGCCCTATCAACTGAAATACGTCAATATCATGCAAGGTGATCAATTTGCGCCGGCATTTTTAACCATTGCCCCCAATAATCGCATACCCGCTATCGTTGACCATCACCCCGTAGACGGTGGCAAGCCCATTAGCTTATTCGAGTCGGGTGCCATCATGCAGTATCTGGGGGATAAGTACGGTCAGTTTTACAGCCAGGACTTACGTACCCGCCAACAGATCAATCAGTGGCTATTCTGGCAGATGGGTGGTCTCGGGCCTATGGCTGGACAAGCCCACCACTTTCGTCAATATGCACCCCAAACCATCGCCTATGGCGTCGATCGTTATACCAAAGAATGTAACCGCTTATATGGTGTCATGAACCGACACCTAGCTGAACGAGAATATTTAGCGGGGAAATACTCCATTGCTGACATGGCCTGCTGGCCCTGGGCTATGCTTAATGAACGCCAAGGCCAAGATATCAATGACTTCCCCCATGTTAAACGCTGGATCGATGCCATTGAAGCCCGCCCGGCTGTGCGACAAGGTCAACAAATTGGTCTGGACTTACGTCGTGATATTACCGATGAAGAATCACGCAACATACTATTTGGGCAAACGGCCAGTTCACAAGAGCAGCCAAAACCGCAAGACCATTAATTGCATACCAACATGCATTGGTATGTAGGTAAATGATCGCTAAAATAAAGCGCGTTGTCGCTCGCCATCAATGATGATACCTTCCAACTCCAATAACTGTTGCTTCACATCCAGGCCGCCAGAAAAACCGGTTAAGGTACCATTAGCACCCACCACACGGTGACAAGGAATAATCACCGCTATAGGATTTTTACCATTGGCAGCGCCCACGGCACGCGCGGCTTTAGGGCGATCAATGGCTATCGCTAAATCTTGGTAGCTGCACACCCTGCCAAAGGCTATGCTTTGTAATTGCTGCCATACCAATTTTTGGAAATCGGTTCCTTGGGGATTTAGAACCAAGTCGAAGGTACGGCGTTGACCAGCAAAATACTCACCCAGCTGTCGCTGACAGGATGGCAATACGGTATCATCACGCCGCCAGGCTGATGGTAGCTGCCTGACAATTTTATCTTGTGGGAAACCCACATAATGCACCACATCCCCTTGCCCAGCTAACAACAACTGGCCAACTAGCGTGGTTATGTAGGTGTAAGAAAGACACATAATTAAGTTCAAAAGCGTTTACTTGGATAGAGTATAACGCACTGTGCTGGCATGGGTTAGGTGGCACCTAGCATTTAGGGTCGTTTAGCTTGGCATAATTAGCGCCGCAAAATAAAGCTAAGGATAATATTCAACCAACTACTAAATATGGTTGTCGATAGCGGCCTTTTTTAGCCTCATAAACCCTCAAGAATTTAATTCCCTGACGGTTGTAAGCAACTAATACCAAGCATCATCCATGCTGGCTTTTTTGCGTTCCACATAATCCGTAAGGGCATCAGCGGCAGCTTCATCCATAGCCGGCATCTCATATTCTCGTAGCATACTTTTATAACGTTCATTAGCCCGCACTACGGCTTCTTTACTACCTTGTTCCTGCCACTGCTCAAAACTCTCGGAGTCAGACATAGGTGCGTCATAGAAAGCTGTTTCATAATTGGCCATGGTATGAGCACAACCTAAGAAGTGACCACCAGCCGGCACTTCCAGGTAGGCTTGTCCTGCCAAACCATTGGTATCAGTAGCAACACCACCGAGCATACGCTGATATACCCCCAAGCGATCGGCATCCAAAATGAGCTTTTCATAACCCATGGACAAACCACCTTCTAACCACCCCGCTGCGTGCAACACATAGTTGGCGCCTGCCAAAGCTGTGGAATGCATCGAATCGGCACTTTCATAGGCAGCCTGCGCATCACATATCTTGGATGCCGTGAGTGAACCACCACAACGCAAAGGAATACCGACCCGGCGCGCCAACTGACCAATCATATAATTAGACATGATAGGTTCTGGCATACCAAAGGTGGGAGCGCCTGACTTTAAGCTCATAGAGGAAAGAAAATTGCCCATCACAAAAGGTGCACCCTGTCGCACTAGCTGACTAAAGGCACCGGCCGCCATGGCTTCAGCCATGGCCTGAGCGACGCCGGCTGCGGTAGTAACCGGACCCATAGCGCCACCGAGAATAAAGGGGGCAACAATGATAGCTTGATTAGCGCCACAGTATACTTGTATTGCTTGTGATGCCACCTTGTCGATCATCATGGGTGAATTAGCATTAACATTACCCATGATAACCACATTGTCTTCCATGAAGGCTTTACCAAATAAAATTTGGGCCATTGCCACCGAGTCTTCAGCACGCTCTTTAGCGGTTATCATGCCCAGTAAGGGCTTATCTGAATAGCACAGGTGGCCATACACCATATCTAAGTGACGCTTATTCACGGGCACATCACAGGGTTCAACTAGCACGCCGCCAGAATGATGGAGGTAAGGCAAGTCTTTTACCAGCTTAACAAGGTTATTAAAGTCTTCGATGGTGCCATAGCGGCGCCCCTGATCCAGATCGCGAATAAACGGTGAGCCATAAGCCGGCGCAAACACTTGATTACGCCCCCCTATACGCACGCTTTTAGCTGGGTCACGCGCTACCTGAGTGAATTCACTTGGAATGGTACTACATAGCTGGCGTGCTAAACCGTCTGGAAAGCGTGCCTTCTCGCCTTGCACATCAACCCCGGCAGCACGCAGAATTTGCAACGCCTTGGGATCGTCACGAAACTCCACCCCCACTTCTTGGAGTAACCAATCTACATGGACTTCAATTTCTTCTATCTGCTCTGGCACACAAAAATCAAAATAAGGAATATTACGTTGGATAAATGCGGGAACCTTAGCCGGGACTCGAGCCTTACCACGTTGGCGACTACGTCTGGTCATAACCTACACTCCCGTAATAAAAATTAATGATTGATTTATCAGATCCGTTATCGGTAACAGTTTAATACCAAAATACTTGCTAATCAGCCATATTAAAATTAATCTAGCCATAACTTTAAATTATGCCAAGTGATATTTTATGTGTGCCAAACTAGCCTCATCAAAAGATTCTGATAGATTACCTTTCCACGGTTTGTCAGTCTTTGAAAGTGTCGCCAGAAATGGCTCAATGTCTTCATCTGCAAGGGCCCTAGGCTTAACCCAACCCGCCGTTAGCCAAGCCCTAAGAAAGCTTGAGCAACAGTTGGGCATCAGCCTTTTGGTGCGCCATAGAAACGGTATAGATTTAACCAAAGAAGGCCAAGAATTATTTATGGTATGCGTACAAAGTTTTGACCAACTAGCCAACACAATCAACAACATACGCCGCCCAAGCAACAATCAACAAGTAGTAACACTTAGCCTATCAACGGCTACAGCGACCTATTGGTTACTGCCCAAAATCGCCGACTTTTACCAACAGCACCCCAACACAGTGGTGAATATTGTTTCGCGCGACAACGATAGTAATTTGGCTGCTCGTGGTTACGATCTAGCCATTCCTTTGTCAGCCACCCCCCTATCAGCTCAGGACTATCATATCTGGCCATTACTAGAGGAAGTTGTATACCCAGTATGTAGCCCAACTCTGCTAACAAACAAACAATTAGAGGCTAATAAGGTTGAAAAACAGCAATTATTGCAGCTCCCCCTGATTCATATGGTAAGCAGCCGTGAAGCCAGAATGAATTGGCAAGAATGGGTGCAAGCAACCAGCCAAACAACCCAATTAAGCCTGATTGATGAGGAAGTCGACCCCCACTTTAAGCGCGGACAAACATGCAGTGATTACTTTGTGGCTATATCCGCGGCTATTGCAGGCCAAGGCGTGGTGTTAGGCTGGAACCACATCATCAAAGACTTGTTGGATGACCAACGCCTTATTCGCTTAGGCTCATGTCAATGGCACAACAGCAACCCTTTCACATTAATAGCGCCTAGGCGCAAGGCACTTAGCCCAGCTGTTATCGCCCTTAAAGACTGGCTGCTAGAACAGGCTAATTAGATTAGCCCCTCGGGCCTAGCCCAGCCACGAAAAAGGCCACCTCCTTGCGGATAGTGGCCTTTATCACTAGTCAGCCCCTAAAAAGGGGCTAATTGGGCATCACTCACCCAATTCTTCAGGTAACACCTGATTAAGAACAATGGCCAATACCGCCGCTGGTAGTAGGCCAGAAACCATTAGAATCTTCATGGTTCCATCTAGGTGCTGAAGCGCTTCAGGTACCAACTGCAAACCTAAACCAACGGATAGGGATATGGCAAAGATCACCATATTACGACGATTCCAGTTAACATCTGACAGCATATTTATGCCGGCCGCACACACCATACCAAACATGACGATCACACCCCCACCCAATACATGAGTAGGAATGGTAGACACGATAGCTCCAACCTTTGGAATCAGTCCACAGACTACTAGGAACACCGCACCGATCGCAACCACACGGCGACTCATGACACCGGTCATAGAAACCAGACCAACATTTTGACTAAAGGACGTATTAGGCAAGCCACCAAAGATGCCAGCCACGGCTGTTCCCAAGCCATCGGCATAGGTTGCACCAGTGATTTCTTTGTCGGTGGCTTCTCGGCCAGCACCACCTTTGGTAATTCCCGACACGTCACCTACGGTTTCAACAGCGGAGATAAAAGCCATAAAACACATGCCAATTATAATGGCAGAGTTCCATTCAAAACCCCACTTAAAAGGCATGGGCAATTCGAACATGGCGGCATTGCCAACATTACCAAAACTCACTTGTCCCATGAAATAAGCAACAGCATAACCCGCCAGCATACCTATTAGCACTGCGGCTACCGATGCCATACCCTTGGTGAAGAATTTTAGCGCCAAGGTAACACAAATGACCACCAAAGCAGGCCCCCACATAGCCATGCTACCAAAGGCTGGCTTACCCATGAGAGGCACACCACCGGCAGCATACTGAACCCCTACTTTTACCAACGCCAAACCGATCATCAATACAATGAGGCCGGTTACCAGTGGCGGTAAGGCAAAACGGATGCGCCCAATGAAACTACCTAAGAAAAAGTGAAATATACCTCCAAAAAGTATCCCGGTCATGAGCCCCCCAAGTCCAGCTACACCAAGCCCAGCAACGGCTGGAATCATGACGGGCAAGAATGCAAAAGAGGTACCTTGAACAATGGGTAAACGCGCACCAATGGGTCCCATGCCAAGCGCTTGAAACAAGGTCGCAATACCAGCAAACAGCATGGACATCTGAATCATATAGATCATGGTTGGAAAATCGGCAGAGTTGGAACCAAATCCAAATCCGGCAGCACCGGCTACGAGAATGGCGGGCGTAACATTGCTCGCAAACATAGCAAGTACATGCTGAATACCCAGTGGTACGGCTTGTGCCATTGCTGGGGTATAATCCGGATCTCTTAATTGTTCCGGGGTTCCTAAGGTGGAATCGGCCATAGCTGTTCTCCTATTTTATTTATATTGACAGCAAAATTAATTTTGCGCGAAATTGTATACAATCTGCGCAGTGTGAATTTAACGCGACTAAAGTCGATAATCAAGCCCCTACTTAACTATTAACGTCCTAGGAAAAGCTCATTTTTTTATTAACTCAGACTTGTTGCAACGAGGCGTAAGGTTTAAAATACTCCTATGTACTCTGCTCAGCACCTTAAACTCAAAGTCAAAAAACCCAAAACAACGTTTTGGTGGCTTGGTGCTACGCAGATGATCTAAGAGAAATCTGTAAAAACCCGGTCGCTAGGCGATCGGGTTTTTTTACGCCCGCAACCAGCGTACCTAACAAACTAGGAGACCTTCATGTTCAGCGGTTCATATGTAGCCTTGGTAACCCCCTTTAAAAACGGCAGGTTAGACGAAGACGCCATGCGGCGCATCGTTAATTGGCAGTTAGAAAAAGGGACCAATGGCCTGGTGCCTGTTGGCACTACCGGCGAATCCCCTACGCTCAGTGAATCCGAACACAAACGCGTGGTAGAAATCACCGTTGCAGAAGCCAATGGCCGTGTGCCAGTCATTGCCGGCGCCGGTTCCAACAACCCCGTTGAAGCTCTAGCCTATGCGCAACACGCCAAAGAAGCAGGTGCTGATGCCATCCTATGCGTCGCGGGGTACTACAACCGCCCTAATCAAGATGGCCTGTATGCCCACTTTGAGTATATCCACAACAATGTGGACATCCCTATGGTGATTTACAACATTCCACCTCGCGCCATCGTCGATATAGAACCGGCCACTATGGCAAAACTGGCCGCACTCAAGAATGTTGTAGGCGTTAAAGACGCCACTGGCGACCTTGCTCGCATAACCCTCGAGCGCATGGCTCTAGGCGATAACTTTGCCTACTTGTCAGGTGAAGACATGACGGCCATAGCCTATAACGTATCTGGTGGTAACGGCTGCATCTCGGTAACCGCTAACGTCGCTCCTACCCGTTGTGCCGCCATGCAAGCGGCCTGTGCGGCAGGCGACTACACGCAAGCGTTACGCATCAGTGATGAATTAGCGCCTCTACATAAGGCCATGTTTGCCGAACCAAGCCCCGCTGGTGCTAAGTACGCCGCGTCACTCTTAGGCTTGTGCTCTGAAGAAACTCGCATGCCTATCATGCCACTGAGTGCCAACAGCAAAGCAACACTTGATAGTTTGCAACATTTGTTGGGCTAATACAGCAATAAAAAAGGGGCTGATGAATGTCATCTACCCCTTTATGATGCTTTTCAAGGTCACTTAAGGCTTTCGCCTTACTACCTACAAAATCAACCCATAATGCTCGTTCAACACATCTATAATCTCACCTTTGGGGTTATCGCTTAGCACGATAGACTGCCCGGTGATCATTTCTGCAATACCCGTATAGGTATCCGATACCGCTTTAATAGCAGCCAATGGTAAGGCATTATCGCGTGCTAAGGCTTCCCTTTCAGACATACGATCCTTATTTAGCAAAATGTCTGCATCGGAAAAATAATTCAGCAAAAACTGCCGGAAACCCTCTTTCGAATTTTCCACAATTTTGCCTTGGCGCAAAGCGGCAGCTTCCCATATGCGGGATGAATCAGGAGTCCCGACCTCATCCATATAAATAAGTTTTTCATTACCACTGGCATCTGTCACGTAACCAAATTCAAATTTTGTGTCAACGAATATCTGATCAATTGCCGCCAGATCACGAGAAATAACTGAAAAGCCTTCCTGTAACAAGGTTTCGTAACGACAAATATCTACCGCTGAGGAAAAACCAAAAGCCTGATAATTCGCTTCGATATCAGCCCGCTTTACGTTCACATCGTCGGCCTCAGGCACGCCTGGAATACCTCTCAAAACCCCTTTGGTTGACGGTGTAATCATGAGCTCTGGCAAACACTGGTTGGCGTGCAAACCATCAGGCAGCTGTATACCACAGAATTCACGCTCGCCCTTCTCATAAGCACGCCACATACTACCTGTAATGTACTGACGCGCAATCGCTTCCACCATAACCGGGCGGGCTTTTTGCACGATCCAAACAAAAGGGTGAGGAATATCCACAATATGACTATCAGCTAGGCCTTGTTCACGGAATCGTCCAAACCAGTGATTGGCGATGGCATTCAATGCCGCACCCTTACCCGGCACACCGTGTAGACCACCTTCCGCATGCCAAACACAATCAAAAGCCGAAATGCGATCACTAATAATCATCACTGCCAAGGGCGCATCAGCGCGCAGATCATAGCCTTTTTGCGCTATCAAACGCTGACTATCCGCATCACTCAGCCAGTAAACACTGCGCACCTTACCACTATGGACAGGGCCTGCTGTGCGAATAGGCAAATCATCATTGACGGCTAAAACTTGTGAAGCAGTGGGCATGCAGGCCTCTCTGGTAGAAAACAAAGCAGAACGCTAAAATTGGAGAGTGAATTTTAACAAAATAAGCCTGCTATTTATAGCCCAATTTATCTCGTCAGCCTTGCATCTGCAGCAACAATGTCTTGCAAACAAGCCACTACAACCCGCATGTGGGGGGCCTCCAGCAAGCCTTTACCCACCACCACTTGCCAACTAATATCTGTCGCTTCAGCTTGCACTGGGCGCACGCATAAATCATACACACGAGCATAATATTGTGCCGTCCAGTTGGGCAGCACGGTGACACCCTGACCATCACTTACCAGAGCTAACACGGCTTCGGTAACTCCTGCCCGAACAACTTGACTAGGTAACAAGTCATGAGGTCGGAACAAGCGCTCGTACTCGCGCCCAGCTTCTGGATTGGTATGGTGTGCGATATACGTTTCTTGAATAATATCTTGCAGTTTCACACTAGTCTGGCCTTGCCATACGTGATTAGCCTGTGCGACCACAACCAACTGATCTTCAAATACCGGCACTGAGTCTAGATCCTTAGCCATCACATCACCAGACACCAACGCCATATCAACGTTATGGCGCCGCACGGCTGTAATGGGGTCCAAGCCAGTATCAGCGACCAACTGCACACCAATATCAGGATACTGGAGTGCCATTTTGCGAACTAACTGAGGCAACCACAAGGCGCTAGCATACACCTGCAGGCCCAAGCGAACATTGTGCTTTATACCAGCACTTAGTTGAGCTATATGTTGTTCAGTATGCTCCAACTCTGCCAATATGACGTGAGCCGCATGCGCAACCCTTTGCCCGGCGTTGGTCGCCACTAGGCGTTTGTTTTGGCGTAGGTATAAGTCTGTATCAAGCAAACGTTCGGCTTCGCGAATACGATGACTCAAAGCCGACTGCGATACCTGCAGTTTAAAGGCCGCCTCAGAAACACTTCCCGTTTGCTGTAAAGCACGAATCATTTGCAACTGACGCATGGTCAATCGAGTAGGCATAAAGACCCCTTAAAATTCTTTTTATATGCATTTTATTCATGAATATAACAAATATTATGATATATACAACATGTATATTTGTTTCTACACTATTGGCTATTAGCTATACGCTCCACTAAACCGTTCAAAAGCAAAGGCACAATAATGAAAAATGCAATCGATGTGACGGATGAATCCAGCATTCACTGGCAGCAAGACATGAGTTATGGCCAATACCTGCAACTAGAGCCCTTGTTAGGCCTGCAACAGCAACGCAGTGATCAACATGACGAAATGTTGTTTATTGTCATCCATCAGGCCTCTGAGTTATGGATGAAATTGTGTTTACACGAAGCCCATGCTGCTGCGGCTCAAATTGGACAGGATAACCTACGCCCCGCATTCAAAATGCTGACGCGCATAGCCCGCATTCAACAACAATTAATCAACGCCTGGGAAGTCTTGGTAACCATGACTCCTGCTGATTACAGTGCTTTTCGCGACAGCTTAGGCCAAAGCTCTGGATTTCAATCCTACCAATATCGCGAGCTTGAATTCCTGCTTGGTAATAAGAACGCCAAGTTAATTGAGGCCCACAAAGGCCACCCTGATCATTACCAACACCTGCAAGCGGTATTAAAGGCACCTAGTTTATACGACATCTGCCTGCAGCTACTCAAGCAGCGGGGCTTTGCCATTGACAGCAGTATTCTAGAGCGAGATGCTAGCGAACCTTATATCAGCCATCCGAGTGTGGAAGCAGCCTGGCTGCAGGTCTATAACAACACCGAACAGTACTGGGACTTATATGAGCTAGCCGAAAAGCTAGTAGACCTGGAACACCATTTTCAGCAATGGCGGTTTAATCACATGAAAACCGTAGAGCGCATCATTGGCTATAAACAAGGTACCGGTGGAACAGCGGGAGTGCACTACCTGCAAAAAGCCTTATCCCTACAGTTTTTTCCCGAATTATGGTCCGTTAGAACCAGTATTTAGTCCCCAATAACCAATTCAGTCAACTGAGCCCACTATGACCAATATAGATTTGACCTATCTGCAAAATTTAGATGCCGTTGATCCGTTAGCATCCAAGCGCCATGCTTTTGATCTGCAAGACGATCTAATCTACCTCGATGGTAATTCTTTGGGTGCTCTGCCAAAAGCCACCCCAGCCGCTCTACAAACCGTGGTAAAAGAACAATGGGGCAAAAGCCTAATCCGTAGCTGGAACAGCCATAACTGGATGCAACAACCCACCCAGCTTGGCGACCGTATTGGGCAGCTAATTGGCGCGGACAAGGGGCAAACCCTGGTCTGCGACACCACTTCAGTGAATATTTTCAAACTGGCCGCGGCCGCGGTGGCAATGCGCCCCGGGCGCAGAAAGCTAGTCACAGAAACCGGAAACTTTGCCACAGACCTGTACTTATTACAGGGGTTACA
>JAAERS010000389.1 GCA_024230095.1 Gammaproteobacteria bacterium
TCCCAGCAAAGGACAATACGGCTATTACTGTTACAATGCCAAGCCGGCAGATATAAAAGCTCACGGGCAAACACGCGAGCTACAATCTGCTAGCATAAAGTATGATTGTGTAACTGGTAGGTAATAGCGATGGCTGAAATACATTTTGAATGCGTACAGATTTATATGCCTTATGTTTCTGGCACTTGTACGCTTCCAATAGATAAGTTTTGGCCGGAAGGTTATCACACGCCGCTTACTTGCCAAGAGCCATCAAACGGTACGTGGTGTTATTCTTTCACCACTTCACGAATAGGCGTGCCGGATCTGGTTGGGTTTAGACCTGTTGACAAGGTAAACGGCGGCACGATCAATCGAGCTATACCTGATTGTATAAAGTTCAAGTCAATCAACGAGACAACGCCAAAGCTACAAGATGAGAGCGGCTTGGCTTCGCGTGGTGGCTTTACTTGTTCATTTGTCGACTTTGACGGCGACCCCGGTCCTATCAATAAGACCGACAAAGGTAGCTATTTCAGCAAGCTAATCGCCCGCA
>JAAERS010000390.1 GCA_024230095.1 Gammaproteobacteria bacterium
ACTATGAATTACTGGTGGCTGTTGCCTTATCAGCCCAAGCAACCGATGTCAGTGTAAACAAAGCTACTGCTAAATTATTTCCGGTTGCCAATACACCACAACAAATGTTGGATCTTGGTATTGATGGCCTAAAGCAATACATTAAAACCATCGGTTTATACAACAGTAAAGCTGAGAATGTTATCCATGCGGCTCACATACTAGTGCACCAGCACCAAAGCCAGGTTCCTGATAACCGAACCGATCTTGAGGCTTTACCTGGAGTGGGTCGTAAAACAGCCAATGTGGTGCTTAACACAGCTTTTCGTCAAATTGCTATGGCCGTAGACACCCATATATTTCGTTGGAGCAACCGCACTAAAGTAGCCCCGGGAAAAGATGTTTTGGCAGTAGAGAAAAAGCTGCTAAAATTCGTACCTAAGGAGTTCTTACTGGATGCTCACCACTGGATGATCCTTCATGGAAGGTATATCTGCCTAGCCCGCAAGCCACGGTGTGGTGCCTGTATCATTGAGGACCTATGCGAATATAAACAAAAGACCAGCAGTTGACCAGCCAGTACCAAATAAAAATAACGAGCCTTTAATATGCTTCACACTCTGTTACGTTACATCCTCTTACCAGTGCTGGCCCTATTTTTGCTGACTTATGCGGCTTTCCCTTGGTGGCTACCTCTAGCAGCACAACTCATTGAACCCGCTAAAGGATTGGAGATACAGGAACTGAAGGTCGGCTACCCTAATTATAATCGATGGCAAATACATAATCTTAAAGTCCTACAAACCTCTCCAACTCAGGATACACAACTGCAGTTTGAGAATATGCAATTGTCATACAACCTAGTTGATTTGTGGCACGGTGGACTACCCAATATTGATATTGCTAAGGCCACATTTGAAACCCAGTTGGCACAATCCAGCCTTGATAAAACCCCGATCATGATATTACTTCCGCGGCGCTGGTTACACAATATGCCAGAACAGGTCAATATTGAACGGGTCATAGGTAACATCAGCTCACCAAATACACCCTTGGGTGGAGATTTTGATGTCATTGGCAAGTTTGAC
>JAAERS010000391.1 GCA_024230095.1 Gammaproteobacteria bacterium
CCCTTTGTGGTTAGCCAACAAGCGCTGATTGAACCATTAGAGCTTTGTTATCAATCATTGCTTGATTGTGGCATGGCTAATATTGCTAACGACCATTTGCTCGATACCATTCGCCGCGCCCATTGTTTTGGCGTGCATTTATTAAAATTAGATGTTCGCCAAGACTCAGAACGTCATTCAGATGTTATTGCCGAATTAACCCGTTATTTAGGTATTGGCGATTACAATCAGTGGAGCGAAGCTGAAAAACAAGCCTTCTTACTGCGTGAACTGGCCTCAAAGCGGCCCTTAATTCCGCCTCACTGGCAATGTTCAGATGAGGTAAAAGAAGTATTGGATACCTGTAAAACCATTGCCAAAAATGATGCTGACGCCTTTGGCATCTACATTATTTCTATGGCAAGCCAGCCGTCTGATGTACTCGCCGTTAAATTGTTATTAGATGAAATGGGCGTTGCATGGGCTATGCCTGTTGCGCCGCTGTTTGAAACCTTAGATGATTTAAATAATGCCGAACAGGCGATGACAGAGTTGTTTAGTATTGAATGGTATCGTGGCCGTATTCAGGGCCAGCAACACGTTATGATTGGCTATTCTGATTCGGCCAAAGATGCCGGCGCATTAGCCGCAGGTTGGGCGCAATACGAATCGCAAGAACAGCTTGTCGCCTTGGCAGAATCGCATCAAATCAAGTTAACTTTATTTCATGGCCGTGGCGGTACGATTGGCCGTGGCGGTTTGCCTGCGTACGAAGCCATACGCTCGCAACCCCCGGGGTCGCTTGACGGCGGTTTCCGTATTACCGAGCAAGGTGAAACCATACGTCATAAATTTGGTACCGCGGCGTTAGCCAATCAAAATTTAATGATTTACGCGAGTGCTATTTTAGAAGCCATGCTTATTCCATCGCCTAAGCCACAGCAGGCATGGCGAGATGCCATCACTGAAATGGCTGGTAATGGTC
>JAAERS010000392.1 GCA_024230095.1 Gammaproteobacteria bacterium
GCGTCATCAATTTACGATCAGTCGCGCAGCTGAGGCATCACTGCTGTGGATTGCCTTCTGGGTGCTTGGAGTAGGGGGCGTTTACGGGTTCATCGTTCACATCGCTTTTGGACCATTCATAGCTGAGCAAATTGGATGGCCAAATAGTCCCTTTCAGAACGAGGTAGCTTACGCCAATCTTATGATTGGAATCCTTGGTTTCAGTAGTTTCTGGTATCGGAAGCGTGATTATTTATTGGCAGCAATGTGTGCATACTCAATATGGTTTTTTGCTGATGGTGTAGGCCATGTGGTCTCGGTTATAAGTAATCATGATCTAGCACCATCTAATGCAGGAGTCATCCTCTATACGGACCTACTCACGCCACTACTTGTGGTGATCTTACTTTGGATAAGCCGTCACGAACGTCATAGATTGAGGCAAGGCATATCATAAAATTATTTTTACAAAAAATGATTAATTTAATCAATTATTATGACCTTACTCAGACGCTAAAGCCCTGCGATATGCCTTGGCTAAATAACAATTAGCCCTCCACGAGCGGGGTTTTTTATTGCAGCGGGGAATGCTTTAAGTCGTACCTCTCAAACAATGACCATCGACACTCAGATGACGCTGGCTCTGCTGCAGCAGCTGCTGAGGGCACTAAGGGCTAATGACGCTGATGGCTACAAGTATTGGCTGGCTCTCGGCATCGAAGAGCTTGGAAGGGATGTGTCTGCTGAGGTTGAGTCGGACTGGATGGTGCCCTTGTTGGTGGAAGAGGAACTGGACAGGCTGATTGGTTGGCAGTTGGGTGTGAGCCTCTAGTTATTTGAGACTGGCAAGTGGTGTGAAAAACAATAAAAATTTGCGAGGTGAATTACATACATGCCGCTCCCTTTTGTTGCCCCCATAGCCCCTCACCTCTCCAGCTAACAGCAGAGGATGTCGCCTTTCTGGCGGCTTTAAAGACTTTGCGAGTAAGGACCATGGCTTACAACGGCTAGAGCTATCCAAGAGCACGTCAGGGATCTCTTCTTAGCTACGGATCGCACTTTGAAGCCGACCCTGCGTTGTGAACTGCGTTGTGATTCTGGATCACAACACACCTTGAGACCCATTGCTATTACAAGATTTAAATGCCATCACCCCATCGGAAAGCGATGGCTGGAGGGCAAAGGTGCGCTGTAGGCCGGGTGATAAACGA
>JAAERS010000393.1 GCA_024230095.1 Gammaproteobacteria bacterium
ATTTCGGAAGATTGGAGTGTGATGGCATCAGCGAATGGCACCCAAGCTTTCTGCAACTGGCATCAAGCCTGAAGGGGTGTTCCAGGCGATATGCACGGTTCTGCCAGAACTACAGGCACAAAGGCAAAGGCGGTTCTATGTGCCATTGGGGCTCAAGAATGCTGAAACGTCTGGTAGAAAAAGGCAGAAGCAGTCAAAGCAAGAAGAACCGAGTCTCACCAGGTCAGCAGAAATTACCCTTTGCATTTGACATTCGCCTTAATCAAATTCCAGAGGAGTGGCATCAAGTTGCGGTGAGATTTAGAAGGTCAAATGGCATCCGTGATGGCGATCAAATCCTCAAGCTGTGGTGATTAGCCTAGGGAATATAGATAGAGTTAGGGCAAATTAGTCGAGGTGTATTTGTCGTGAATACGCAAAAATAATTCTTATTGGCTCCTGCTAAATAAGCCATCAAGGCAACTTTCTACATTATATTGCTTGCAAAAACTCGATCTCTGGTGTTGCTACATCATCGTGCACCCTTACATCCCTGTTGCTTGGTGTTGACGTTAAGGCATTGATCACAGGTAGTTGTTGAACTTCTTTGCGCTGCGCTGTTGTACTAGCACCACCAAAGCGCACTATAAGGTCTGCTGAAACTCTGGTGTCGAATGCTTCGTCATAGGAGATATTCACCCCAGCCG
>JAAERS010000394.1 GCA_024230095.1 Gammaproteobacteria bacterium
AAAAATCTACCAATGAATGGAGAATCCTATAATGTCTAATTTCTTTGTTGATTCTGCGCTTCGAGACATTTACTGGACTGATGGCGGTAATAACGACCACTCAGGAATCTCTTTGCAGTTTGCCAAAATGACTTTTGATGGCGTTGATGGGGCTTCATTTGCGGCGAGTCAGCTTGATCCTCCTCCGGAGCTTTTCAATCCAGCAAGCATTATTGACCCTACTGGAAGCAGGCACGTAGAAAACTTTGTTATACCTGATAATGTACAAGTGGGTGCTAGATATTCATCCATAGCGGGGTTATCTGCTGGGGTTGTTGTCAGTGCAGGAGAAAATGCACAAGCAGAGTTTTTGACAATATCCACAAGCTTTGATGCTAATAGCGGAGACATAGCCTACAGCTCTAATGGCAAATCTAGAATCGGTTTTGATTGTCGAGCTATATTGTTAAATGGCCCCGATCAAGTGGGCATATCAATAAGCGGCGCTACTGATCAAGCCTTTGCCACAGTTGGTCAGGTTTTATGCCGGTTCAGTGGCTCTACTGGCTTGGATATTACCTCGACAGGCAATAGCCCTAGATACATGCAGCTTAATGAGATAAATGCTAATGGCGATAACTGCACAGGCATTAACTACAACACTGCAGCAACCGGCGCGGCTACTTTTCGAGCTGGCGCTATAACCTATGAGGATGATGGATCAGCAACAGGCTCGGGCAATGTAGGAATAAACGTACAGCAAGGTACGCTAGTTGGCTATTGTGCTGAAATAATAATGGAAACCTCTGTCAATGTTGCGGCTGATGGTGACTTAATCACAGACGTTTTGTTGTCTCAGGGCGATGTGATTAATAATGGCCTCATCAATTACAGGTCTGCTAGACATGATGGAGATGTAAACAATAACGCCACTGGCGTTTATAGAATAGATTATCTTAACGGCAATTTGTCAAATGATGGATTGTGTCTAATTAATTCTGTAGTGATGACTGGTGACATTATTAATACAGGACTGCTTCAGCCTACAATCGATACTCATTTTGGAAGTATC
>JAAERS010000395.1 GCA_024230095.1 Gammaproteobacteria bacterium
ATTGCTATTTTTAAGGATTCAGGCAAATTAGGGCAACAAGCTTTGTCCTTTATCGCTGGCAAACATACGGCTCCAAATGCACGTGCTTTCCTTGGCCTATCTAAGAACAGCAAGATGCCAGCCTTTACCTTGGCTATACCAGCGCTTGAGACTTGCCCACGGGGTGCAAAGCTTGCGCTTGTAGTTGGGTCTGTATGTGATAAATGCTATGCCCAGCGTGGCCATGATGCAATGAAACCAGCAAAAAATGCCAAGGCTCGACGGTTTGCAATTATCAAGCTAGCCCTTGAATCGCAGCCTCTACGAATCCTTTGGCTTAAAGCATTCATGATAGCCATGGCTAAGGAATCGTTCTTTCGCTGGCATTCTGCCGGTGACATATTTAGCAAAGAATATGCGGTACTAATGACCATGGCTTGCCTAGCTACACCCCATGTCCAACACTGGATTCCAACCCGTGAAAGCCGTAACGCTGCCAATTTGGCGCAGGTGCCTAATGTGGTAGTTCGGGTCAGTGACGATATGGTTGACCAAGTAAGCAACAAATACAAGGGCAACACTAGCGGTGTCCATAGCACTGATAA
>JAAERS010000396.1 GCA_024230095.1 Gammaproteobacteria bacterium
CCTGAGGCTGTACTGGATACCCCTGAAAGTGGTTATCAACAGAGCAAACAGTTGATCGAAAAGTGGCATGGTGTGGAGCGTTTGTCCTATGCTGTAACACCACGCTTTGCTCCTACTTCAAGTGTTCAGCAGTTGCAGTTGGCCGGGCAGTTACTGGCGGAGTACCCGGGTGTCTATCTGCACACTCATCTTTCAGAAAATGAAGATGAAATAGCTTGGGTAAAAACGCTTTTCCCTCATGCTGATAGCTACCTTGATGTATATGACCAGGCTGGCTTGTTAGGGCCGCGCAGTGTTTTTGCCCATGGTATTCATTTGTGTGACAGCCAGTGCCAGCGCTTGGCTGATACCGGCTCGGCTATAGCCCACTGCCCAACCTCGAACTTGTTTATTGGTTCAGGTTTATTTCCATTACGTCAGCTGCAACGTTTCGGTATCAAGATGGGTATGGGTACAGATGTGGGTGGTGGTAGCAGTTTTTCGTTGCTACAGACCCTGTCGGAAGCCTACAAAATTCAGCAGCTCCAAGGGGTCAACCTGAGCCCGGAACAGTCCTTTTATATGGCTACTTTAGGCGGTGCTAAAGCCCTAGACTTAGCTGACAAAATTGGCAATTTCGCCATTGGCAAAGAAGCAGACTTCTTGCTCTTGGATCCGCAAGCGACGCCCTTGCTGCAGTTCCGTAGCCAATTTACCAATAGTTGGCGAGAGACATTATTTGTACTGCAGACCTTGGGTGATGACCGAGTTATTGCTGAAACCAATATATTAGGTGTGCCAGTCAGTCTATAGGGGTTGTTTTGCGTGGGCCGTAGTGCAACAATCAAGGCACAGCTAATGCATTGATTAGGCAGTTATTTTGCCTATTTATGGAAACCCTGCATGGATATAACCAATGACCCGAGTATTACCCAGTTACTGATAGGTTTGGCCGGTGGTGTGGCCTTACTTATTTGGGGTCTCAAGCGCGTGCAAATGGGCATGAACCGCGCCTATGGTAGTAAGCTTGCCCATCTGGTTCGTGATCGTTTCGCGGGGGTTTGGTCGGCTTTAGGCTTAGGTGTAACACTGACACTTATTTTGCAAAGTAGCACGGCATCAGCCTTGCTGGCGGCCTCACTAGGGGTGCAAGGTGAGGCGGGCTTGGCATTCTTGCTAGGTGCGGATGTGGGCACCACTTTAGTGGCTTTGATTCTGTCCTTTGATTTAAGTGCTTTGAGCCCATTGCTTATTGCTTTGGGTGTGAGCTTGGAGTTCAAGGGCAATAACAAGCGTTGGCAAGGTGCTGGGCAGGCGGCTATGGGGTTAGGCTTGATGCTCTTGGCATTGGGCACTTTGCGAGCCATGGCTGAGCCTTTGCAAGCTTCACAGCTGTTTGTGGATGTGATGCGCAGTTTGTTGGCTGAGCCATGGTTGGCGTTGGCTTTTGCTGCGGTGATTACCTTTATGCTGCACTCAAGTCTGGTTATGGTATTGCTGCTAGCCGGTATTGTTGCCGCCCAAGTGATTGATGTGACTTCTGGCTTACTTTTGGTTTTGGGCGTGAATATTGGCAGCGCGTTGATCCCCGTTTATATGTCACGTAGCGGCAGTAATGCTAAGCGTGTTGCTCCTTTAGGAAACTTGTTATTACGCTGTTTGGGGGTAATGGCATTTATTCCTATATTGGATTGGCTGCACAGCCTATTTAGCAGTTTACAGTTTTCGCCGGCCTGGCAATTGGTAATGATGCACTGTTTGTTTAATCTTGTTGTGGCAAGCTTTGGCATGCTGATAGTGAGCAAATTGGCGGGTTGGATTGACTACCGTTTGCCACCTCAAAAGTTGACACCGATCCCAGCACCCAAGCATTTGGAAGATATTCTGGATACCTCCCCCGCGGCAGCTATTGCCAATGTGGTAAGAGACACCTTAACCATGGGTGACCTGCTAGAAGATATGTTGCGCGATGTGCATCAAGGCATGTACAAGAGTGTGGAAAGTTTGGAGAAAAAAATCCAGCAAAGTGACGATATTATCGATGACTTCCATCATGAAATTAATGCTTATCTGCTAGAGCTTGGTGGCCAGGAACTGAGTAATGAGGAGCGTGCTAGGTGCCAAGATCTACTCTTGTTTACCACTAATATTGAACATGCTGGGGATATTTTGGAGCGCAGTATTATTCTGTTGCTAAAGAAAAAGAACAGCTTGCATATTGCCTTCTCCGAGCCAGAAAAGGCGGCTATTGAGACTTGTATGCAAGGTTTGTTTGACGTTATGCCTTTGTCATTTCAGGTGATGATGAGTGAAGATACGGAGGCCGCTAGGGACCTGTTCCAGGCTAAGCAGGCATTTAATCACATGCATCAACAATACCTAGATAGCCAGCGACAAAAAGCCATGGACCAACAAGTGAGTCCTCTGGCGCATAACCTATTTACCGATATAATGCGCGATCTTAAACGCCTGCACTCACACTTCACGGCCATAGCTTATCCGTTGTTGAATCGTCAGGGTGAATTGCACAATAGTCGCTGGCGTGGTGTGGAAGATAGCCATCTGGAAAAAGTGGAAGGACCCCTCGATGACATCATAGAGGAGGTTTAGTATGACTAGGCAGGTTAGTCAATTAGGTGATATTGCAGGCATACTGTTCGATAAGGATGGCACCCTACTGGACTTTCATGCTACTTGGGTGCCAAAAGGGCTGGATCTGGTGGCCAAACTTTGTGACAGTGATATCGAGCTAATGGCTCGTTTGATGGCCACGGTGGGATTTGATGAGATCAGTGGGCGGGTAAAAAGTGGCTCTATTCTCGCGGCTGGCAATAATTTAGATATTGCAAAAGCCTGGGCTGCGCAGTTGCCATTATCAGTAGCCGAACTAGAGGCCTTGATTAATGCTGAGTTTGCGGTTGGCATTGAACACCCTAGTGTACCGGTAGACAATTTGACATCGAGTCTTGGGCAATTGCATGACATGGGGTATGTGATGGGGGTGGCTACCATGGATAGTGAGCAGGGCATTAGATCGACCCTTAGGCCCTATGACTGCCTACACCTGTTTCAATTTCTTTGCGGCTATGATTCGGGACATGGCAGTAAGCCTGGCCCCGGTATGGTGCAAGCATTTTGTGAGGCCACTAGAATTAAACCTCACCAGGTGATGGTAGTGGGCGATAATACCCATGATTTACATATGGGATTAAGTGCTAGTGCTGGCGCCGTGGTAGGGGTGTTAACAGGCACAAGTGTCAGTGCAGATTTACATCAAGCGGATTATATTCTCGATTCTATAGCTGATTTACCACTCTTACTAGCCTAGGTCGCATTTCGGCTGGTGTCCATTGGCTTGGCCCTGTTATTATGCCCGTTTGTGTTTTCTTAATGGTATTTAGCTTTTATCTGGAGGCCAAACATGGCGGATAAACAAATTATTGCTACTGATAACGCTCCAGCGGCGATCGGTACATACTCCCAAGCAGTGCGTGCCGGTAATACGGTGTATATCTCGGGTCAAATTCCACTTGATCCATCTACCATGGAAGTGTGCAGCCAAGAGTTCGCTGCTCAGGCAAATCAGTGTTTTGCTAATTTACAGGCGGTGGTCCAGGCCGCCGGTGGTAGTCTCGCCGATGTGGTCAAAGTGAGTATTTTTATGACTGATTTAAGTAATTTTCCAACGGTCAATGAAGTTATGTCTCAGTATTTTCAGGAGCCATATCCTGCCCGAGCCGCCGTGGGTGTGAAAGCATTGCCTAAAGCGGTGCAGGTGGAAGTGGAAGCCATTATGGTCATCGGCCATACAGACTGCTGCTAACGAGCTGACATTTAGGTGGTAGCGATAGCTTCTTGCTAGCACTTCCATCTAAGCAATATTAAGGTGTTATATCAGTAAATGAAAAGCCAAATGAAAAAGGGTTATGGACAGCATCCGATCAAGTCATTTCAAGAGATGGAGATGTGGCAATTGATCAAAACTTTATGGCCCTATTTGCTGATCCACAAGGCACGGGTGGTTATTGCCATGCTGTGTTTGGTGGGTGCCATTGGGGTATCTCTGGCCATGCCTTGGGCTTTAAAAGAGCTGGTCGATGGCCTGCAAAGTGATGCCAGTAAAGTGCTCGTGATACCTTTGAGCTTTGTCTTGTTGTATGGCGCTATGCGCTTTGGTAGTGTGTTTTTAGGTGAACTGCGTGATGCCGTTTTTAGTCGTGTGACTGAGAGTGCTATGCGTAAGGTCGGTTTGGAAGTATTTTCTCACCTACACAAACTGGAACTGGACTTTCACCTCAGTCGACAAACCGGTGGTATATCTCGAGATATTGATCGGGGCACCAACGGCATCAATTTCATGATGCGGTTCATGGTATTCAATATCCTGCCTACTATTGTGCAGCTAATCCTGATTATGTTAATTCTGTTTGGCGCCTTTAATATTTGGTTTTCCCTGATTACCTTGGTGTGTGTCGTTGCTTACATTGCTTTTAGTGTGATTACCACTGAATGGCGTACGCGTTTTGTAAAAGAGGCTAATCGCTTGGACAGTCAGTCCAGTACTCGCGCTATCGATAGTTTGTTGAACTACGAAACGGTCAAGTACTTTAACAACGAAGCCTTTGAAACCAGTCAATATGACCGTAATCTAAAGGCTTGGGAGCAAGCCAGGGTTAATAACCGACTGTCCTTGGCCTTGTTGAATTCAGGCCAAGCCCTGATTATTGGTGCGGGCCTGACTTCTCTGATGTACTTAGCCGCCAAGGGGGTAGTGGACGGTAGCATGACCATTGGTGATCTGGTGATGGTGAATGCTTATTTGTTACAGTTATTCGTACCTCTTGGTGCTTTGGGCTTTATTTATCGTGAAATTCGCCGTGCCATGTCAGATGTGGAAAACATGTTTGAGCTGCTGAAACGCCAGCCTAAAGTGCAGGACGAAGAACAAGCGCCAGTGCTTAAAATTGATCAGGCTGGCGTGGAATTTGATCAGGTTAATTTTGCCTATCAGAGCGAAAGGCAAATCCTCAAAAGCCTCAGTTTCAAGGTCCAGCCTGGCCATAAGGTAGCCATTGTTGGTCCCAGTGGCTCGGGTAAGTCTACTATTGGTCGCCTGCTGTTCCGTTTTTATGATTTGCAATCTGGCTGTATTCGTATTGACCAGCAACCCATTCATCAGGTACAGCAACTGAGCTTACGTGAGCAAATTGGTGTAGTGCCTCAGGATACGGTGTTGTTTAACGATACCATCTGGAATAACGTCGCTTACGGCAGCCCTGAAGCCAGCGATGAAGAGATTTGGCGGGCCATTGAGATGGCTAGCTTGCGCACTTTTGTTAGTGCCTTGCCTGATACTGTGAATACTGTGGTTGGTGAGCGTGGACTAAAAGTGTCTGGTGGTGAAAAGCAGCGTATAGCGATTGCGCGGGTATTACTTAAAAATCCACCTATATTGTTGTTTGATGAGGCAACCTCGGCACTGGACTCAGAAGCCGAGCGGAGCATTTTGCAAGCCTTGGCAGAAATTGCTAAACAACGTACCACGCTAGTCATAGCGCACCGTTTGTCGACCATTGTTGATGCTGACAATATTTTGGTAATTGATCAGGGAGAGTTAGTCGAACAGGGTACGCACGAGCAGTTGTTGCAGGCTGCTGGCCACTATGCACGCTTGTGGCATATGCAGCAGCAGGCAAGCCAAAGGCATCGTGTTGAAGCCCCGTTTACCAAGGTAACTGAGACGCCAACGTTAACAGGCAAGTGAGTATGAATGCTGGCTCAATGGCGTTGTCTTACTGCATGCAACAGGTGTTGAAATTGTATTATAAGCTGATACCCCTATGGACATTGCTTAGAGAACCTACCTATGAACAAATTTGAAGTTCATTCCAAGTACCAGCCAGCGGGTGATCAACCAACAGCCATAAAGAAGCTATTGACGGGCATTGATGCAGGGTTAGCTGCGCAAACGCTGTTGGGTGTGACAGGCTCTGGTAAGACCTTTACCATTGCTCAGGTGATCGCCAAGTCTCAGCGGCCAACGATTGTTATGGCTCACAATAAGACCCTGGCGGCCCAGTTGTATGGTGAGTTCAAGGAGTTTTTCCCCAATAATTCCGTTGAGTATTTCGTATCCTATTACGATTACTACCAGCCCGAAGCATACGTGCCTGCTTCTGATACGTTCATTGATAAAGACTCCTCGGTAAATGAACATATTGAGCAGATGCGTTTGTCGGCAACTAAAGCGCTGTTAGAGCGCTCCGATGCCATTATCGTGGCGACGGTTTCATCGATTTATGGCTTGGGTGACCCAGAAGCTTACCATCAGATGGTATTGCACCTTAACCGGGGTGATAAGATGGAGCAACGCAAATTAATCCGGCGCTTGGCAGAATTGCAGTACCAACGTAACGATACGGACTTTCATCGTTCTACCTATCGGGTACGTGGTGATGTCATTGATATTTTCCCGGCTGAATCCGATGAAGAAGCAGTGCGGGTCGAATTGTTTGACGACGAGGTTGAGCAGCTGAGCTTTTTCGACCCGCTTACCGGCCAAGTATTGCGACGAGTGCCTCGCCTGACGGTGTATCCAAAAACCCATTATGTGACGCCTCGTGAAACCTTGTTGGAAGCTATTGATAAGATCAAAGGTGAACTGAAAGGGCATTTGCAGCACTTTCGGGATAATAACAAACTGGTGGAAGAGCAGCGGTTGGATCAGCGCACACGTTATGATTTGGAGATGATTCAGGAATTAGGTTTTTGTGCAGGTATTGAAAATTACTCCCGCTATTTGTCGGGTCGGGCTCCAGGTGAACCGCCACCCACCTTGTTTGACTATTTGCCACCCAATGCCCTATTGGTGGTAGATGAATCACATGTGACCATTCCTCAACTGGGTGCTATGTACAAGGGGGATCGTTCACGCAAAGAAACTTTAGTGCAATATGGTTTCCGCTTGCCATCGGCACTGGATAATCGACCCATGCAGTTTGAGGAATGGGAGCGAATTGCCCCCCAAAAAATCTTTGTTTCAGCAACGCCTGGGCAGTATGAAAAGGACCACGCAGATCAAGTGGTAGAGCAGGTCGTTCGCCCCACAGGCTTGGTAGATCCCGAGCTGGAGGTACGTCCCGCCACCTCCCAAGTAGATGATTTGATGAAGGAAATTCAAAAGCGAGTGGATTTAAAAGAGCGCGTTCTGGTGACCGTGCTCACTAAGCGCTTAGCCGAAGATTTAACGGATTTCTTGCATGAAAATGGTGTCAGGGTACGTTATCTGCATTCGGATATTGATACGGTTGAGCGAGTGGAAATTATTCGTGATTTACGTATCGGTGAGTTTGATGTGTTGGTCGGTATCAACCTGCTAAGAGAGGGCTTGGATATGCCCGAAGTCTCTTTGGTAGCTATTTTGGATGCCGACAAAGAAGGCTTCTTGCGTTCTGAGCGTTCACTTATTCAAACTGTTGGCCGTGCTGCTCGTAATCTGAATGGCAAAGCCATACTGTATGCGGACCGCATGACGGGTTCCATGCAGCGGGCTATCGATGAAACTGATCGCCGTCGAAGTAAGCAATTGCAGTTTAATATTGATAATAACATCACGCCCAAGGGTGTAGAGAAGTCAGTACAGGATATTATGGAAGGCGCCTATGCGCCTGGTTCTGGTAAGAAACGCCATGGTAAAGCACGTAAGCAGGCTGCTGAGCCGCAAGTTGATTATGATATTGATATAAGTGCTTTGACGGCTAAACAGCTGTCACAACGTATTGCCAGGACGGAGGATGCCATGTTCGAAGCATCCAAAAACCTTGAGTTTGAACAGGCCGCGCAATACCGTGATCAGTTGCACCAACTTAAGTCGCAACTGATGGTGGCTGATTGATAGAGGGTGTTTAAGTGCGGTTGGCCGCAAACTAGGCAAAACCAATAGAGTAAGCATAAAACTAGTCACAAAAGGGACACTTAAACCTTGATTTAGAAAACAAAAATCCGTATCATTCCGCCTCTCTTTAGGACTATAGCTCAGTTGGTTAGAGCGCTACCTTGACATGGTAGAGGTCGGCAGTTCGAATCTGCCTAGTCCTACCAGATATAAAGAATCCCGCCTTGTGCGGGATTTTTTGTGTCTGTAAGATTCGCAATTCGAACTGCCCAGTTTGAGCCGAAGCGGCGTAAGCCGCGGAGACGGCGCGCTAGTGTGGCTTCATAGTAGGCTGATCTGTTCGGCATATATACCAGCGGCAGCCATGCACTCATCACCCTCATGTTTTGCGTTATCAACAAAAGACGAGCATGCGTACAAATTCAGCTCACCCGTGTAAGGTTTGCACATGTCTAGACGTGCTTTTGGTTCTGTGTGTTGTAACCATTGTAGGGCTTCGCTAGGTTTTAGTATTACCGGCGAGCGGTGATGGAAGTTGGCCATCTTTTCGGTGGCATCGGTCGTGATAATATTGGCTTGCCAGCCGGCAGTTGAAGGTTTTGCGAAGGCGGCCAAGAACAGGGCATTGTCGGGGGTTGATATATGAAATCTAACATCACGACCACGCCATTGCGGGTAGAGTTTGGTATCAGGCCATTCATAAAACCCGTTCACTGGCACTAAACAGGGATATTGGACTAGGTAGTCTTTTAGGTCGTTGCGCCTGCTGATGGTGGTGGCGCGAGAATTGGGGTGAGAAAATCCATTGAAGTTAATACCCCATGTCACTGCTGTTGTTTGGGTGCGAGTCACCACATTTATCAAAGCGCCAGGTGACACATTCCATCTAGCTGCAAATGCTGGAAAGATGGGCATGCCCAAATCTTCCATCAGTGCCTGGATATGCGGGTTGTCAGATACGTTGAGACGACCACACATGGTCAGTACTCCCTATGCGAATTGTAGACTTCGGTTGAGCTATCGGGTGCTCGTCATTAACAACATAGCGTCCCTGGTCGTGAAATGTCAATTCCACCTACTATGCGGTTTTTTAACCTGCTTTTAGCGGCTTTAATAAGCGGCTGCTGATCGTTTTGCCATTCATAACAAGCCCTATCGTTTGGCATAGTAACCTTTGCTATAACAGGCCTTATCAGGCTGTCTGTATCGATACTAATTAATAACTCTTGCCAATAAATTGATAATTTATTCTAAATTGTACTCAAGGTAGTTCCATTGATAATGTTAATTGGCAAATAAATAAGCGATTTCTTTAGTGTGTAGACGAAGACTAGAGATAGACAGGGGGCTGATAATGGCCGATTTACAAGTAGAGTTTTGTGGCATTAAATTTAAAAATCCCATTGTTGTTGCTTCGGCTGAAACGGGCAATAGTCTGGAAAACATTAAAGAGTGTATCGATCACGGTGCCGGTGGCGTCATTATTAAGACTGTGGGTGATATGCCGGTCATGCAAACCCTGACCAATAATTCCAAATACGCTATTCTCAATGACCGGGGGCAGCCTATTAAAGGCAAGGTTAACCGTTCTTTTTTCTTTTACAGCCGTTCAGGTTATGCCAAAGAGCATTACGAGGATTGGATTCCTATTTTGAAGGAAGCGCAAACTTATGCAAAACAGCATGGTAGCCATATTATCGGTAATATTGCTTCCGATACTATGGCTGGCTGGATCAAGCTAGCCAAAGTGATGAAAGAGTGTGGCATTGAATTGGTGGAGCTCAATTACCAGTGCCCCCATCCAACTGATTATGACACCCCAACCGTGGGTAATTGGATCGCTCAAGACCCTGCCATGACAGCAGAACTGACCAGGCAGATTTTGGCCGCAGCAGACATTAAGGTTATGGTCAAATTGACACCCGAAACCCATAACCTAAGTGCAGTAGCAAAGGCGGCCTACGATGCGGGTGCTAGCTCCGTGGCGGTAAACAGCCGTTTTGTTGGCTTTGCTGTTAATATCGACGAGGCTGAACCTTACATTGGTGGCCCTGCTGGCATCGGTGGCCCATGGGTAAAGTATTTAACTTTGCGTTGGATCCATGAAATATACTCGACCTATGGTATACCTATGTCAGGTTCCAATGGCATCTATGATGGCCGCGATGCCATCGAGTATTTTATGACGGGTGCCAAAATCATGCAGGTTTGTTCGGTATTGATGTTACGTGGTATTGAGTGGCTGCCCAGAATTATTGCTCAGATTGATCAATTTCTTGATGAGCATGGCTATGATGATCTTGAAGCTATTTACGGTGTAGCAACTGACAAAAGCATGTCATTGCCACAGTTGTTTGAGGCTGAGCCTGTATATGCGCTGATTGATCATGATAAATGCAAATTTCCCAAATGTGCTATCTGCGTGAAAATGTGTTTTTACGACTCCCTAAAGGTGGGCACAGATAAGATTAATAGCAATCCCGAAAATTGTATTGGTTGTGATCTTTGCCAGAACGTTTGTCCATTTGACGCCCTGCGCATGACGCCAGATAAGGAGCTAGCATTGCGCATGAGCTAATCCACTTTTGAGATGAACTAAGATGTTGGTTTTGTCTTATGCCAGAGCCAATGGCCAACCAAGTATGCAGTAGTAACTACTTTCCTTATAGCACAGGCAAGGGCTTTAGCTTGACCCTGTCAAGCGGCGTTGATAGTATCGCCAAGCCTAATAATCAAGGATTGCATTGTGTTGCTTGCCACTGCATTTAGAACCACTATTCCGGTAATGCTCGGTTATGTCCCTTTGGGTATTGCCTTTGGTGTACTGTTTTCTGAATTAGGCTTCCATTGGTTGTATGCGGGCCTCATGGGTGTCATTGTTTTTGCCGGCACGGCGCAATTTTTGGCGGTGGGTTTGTTGGCCAATCAGGCCGGCCTAGTGGAAGTCTTTGCCGCTACCTTGTTGCTCAATATTCGCCATATTTTCTACGGTTTGTCCTTACTCAATCGCTTTCCTAAATCGGGCTGGCGCCGGTGGTACATGATCTTTGGTCTGACAGATGAAACGTATTCTTTATTAACATCTTGTTCTGCCCCCATTGGCCATGATCCAGTGCAATTTAAGTTCCTTATTACCCTGTTTAACCAAATAAGTTGGGTATTGGGCTGTACCTTGGGGGGCTGGCTGGGTAGTCAAATCAACTATTCTACAGCCGGCATAGAGTTTGTTTTGCCGGCCTTGTTTTTGGTGCTGGTAATTGAGCAATACCGGCAACTGCCTAACCCCGGTTTGTTCGTTGGGGCCTTGGTTTTAGGTTTAGGTACATTATTATTGCTAAGCCGAGATCAAATGTTGTTAATATCTTGCAGTCTGGCCGTGGCACTGTTGCTGATGGCAAGGGGAGGGCAGGCATGGAAATCGCCATAAGCCATCTGTTAATTGTTATGGCGGTCATGGCTGTGGCCACCTTTATCACCCGCTCTTTGCCATTTATCGTGTTTCATAAACAAAGTGAACATCCTCTGTTGGATTATTTGGGCAAATATTTACCGCCTGTGCTAATGGTATTGTTGTTGGTCTATAGCTTCAAAAATGAGGCATTTATAAGCTTGGCTTTTGTGCCAGAATTGATTGGTTTGCTGGTGACCTTGATATTGCACCTGATCTGGCGCCAACCCCTAATCAGTATTGTGACCGGCACTGGTGTCTACATGGTGTTGGTGCAGACAGCAATACTGGCCTGAGTTGGTGATCGTTAATCGACTTTGAGCAGGAGTGAAGAGCAAAATTAATATCTATAGTGATAGCGCTAATAACCCAAGCCGTGTAACCTTTAACCTGTCAGGTAGTAATAAGGACAAATGATGGCATCAGAACAAGCCGCAAAGCTGTTGCGTGAGTTGGGTGTTTTACAGCGAGAAATGCAAAATGTGGGATTGTGGAGTGATGTATCACCAACTGAAGAGGCCATGATGAGCAGTCAGCCTTTTTGTAGTGATGCGATGAGCTTTACCAGTTGGCTACAGTGGATATTCGTTCCACGTATGTTATACATGATTGAGTCAGGCGGCCAATTGCCAAGAAAAAGTGCGATGCACCCAATGGCGATTGCTGCGTTGAGCGATATGTTAGATCAAGGCAAGGGGGTTATGGATAGTGTTAAGCGCTTAGATATGTTGCTAAGCACATAGGCATTGCGGAGCAGGTCTAAGTTAGGCCCGCTCCGTTGATCGTTAGGCGGAAAATTTTTGTCCAATCCAACCACCAATGATTAGGGCTGGAATGAAGATGATGGCTTCGTTAGGGTTGATCATGGCGTTGACTAAGCCAGGTCCGGGGCAATAACCGCTGAGTCCCCAGCCTATACCAAATAAAATAGCACCAGTAACCAGCCGGCTATCGATGTTAGTCGTCATGGCCATATAGAAGCGATCAGCAAAGATTGGCGTCTGGCGTTGTAAGATGAAACGTGAACTAATTAAGGTCACAGCGACCGCTCCCCCCATGACCAATGCTAGGGAGGGGTCCCAATTACCAAACAAGTCTAAGAAACTTTGTACTTTAATAGGGTTAACCATTTCTGAAAGCACCAGGCCTGCGCCAAACAGCATACCTGAAATTAAAGCGATAATTACGCGGTTCATTATTTCCACTCCTATGCTTTAAATGCTCATTATTCGTAATAGGGTTACGGTAATAATGCCGGCCCCCATAAATATCAGTGTGGCTACAATTGAACGTCCGGCTAACAGGCCAATGCCACAGACGCCATGGCCACTGGTGCAGCCGTTGCCAATGCGAGTACCTATACCAACAGCCAAGCCAGATAGGGCTAGAAGTAGGCCAGAGTAGCCCTCTCGAAGCGCAAAATCTACAGGCAGTAGGGCGTAGCCGCCTACCAATAAACCGATCAAAAAAGCGAGGCGCCAGTTGCGATCGTAGTCGCCCAGATTGTTAAATAGCAGGTTGTACAGAATGCCACTAATGCCGGCTATACGGCCATTAAAGGCAAGTAGCAGGGCAGCACTCAAACCAATGAGAATGCCACCATAAAGGGCTTCAATTGGCAGGTTTTCTAACATGTGGATTCCTTTGGCTATCATAATATTAGGGGTAATTATATATAGTTAATTTGATATAAGTCAATTCTAATATAAGGGTGTTAACAGCGCAATGAAAATGCATTTGGCTGTGTTTTTATCGTGTGGCGCTATTAGGGGGAACGAATCGAGCATAAATTTTGTCGAATAGCTCTACATAAGCGTCATTTCATGCTATTTTTATCGGCTGGAAATGATGATAGTGATAAGTCCAATGGTGCTGATTAGGTGGCGACATTGAGGACAAACCGAGTTAATGAGAAGATAGATAGATGCCAAGACGTGAAGATATTGAAGATATACCTATGCTAATGCCGGAAAGTGATGAGATCCAAGCATTTAGAGGTGGTGCCAAACAGTCTGCAGCAGAACAAGTCGGTGCTACTCCTAGTCATCGTGAAGCGGCGATTCGGCCTGCTCCAGCAACTCGGTCAGCAGCCCCGACTGAACCCAGTGCGCCAAAACACAGTGTTGGCTTGTGGTTGTTTTGTATACTGACTCTGCTCATGGTAGCACTAGGTGGTTGGTGGATGCATTACCGGGTTATTAGTGTCGAAGATATGCTAACGGTTTCACGTGGAGAGCTGGGTCACGCGCGTAAACGGATTGGTGAACTAGAGGCTTTGGTTGTGGCCACCGACGTTAATACCAATAAATCCGGAACAGTAGTGCAAGCGCAGGTCAAAAAGCTTGATGACCGCACGAAAGAGCGCAACAAATTCATTGACTCCGAGATCGACAAGTTGTGGGGAGTCGCATACCGGAGTAATAAACCAGCGATTGTTGAAGCACAAAAAGCAGCGGCAAATAACAGTGTTGGTATTAAGCAACATACGGAACAATTATCTGCTCAAACAGCATTGATAGAAAAGCAGCAAGAGCTAGTGGCTGGCCAACAAGAACAGCTTGTTGATGTGGTGGCAGCGTTTAAGGCCTTGACTGTTAAAGTAGCCGATCAAGCTAACAGTTTGGATAAAACTTTGGCCAGTATGAAGGCCCAGGATGGTGATCTTAAGCAAGCACAGGCGGCTTTGCAGGCCGTGCGAGATACCAATGATGAAACGGTAGGCAGTGTCAACAAAATACAACAGACGTTATTGCAAATGCGGGCCGCAGATGACGAGGCAGCAGGTAGTGTCAGCAAGATGCAACAGACGTTAATGCAATTGCGGGCGGCAGATGATGAGGCGCTAGGCAGTGTCAATGAAATACAACAAACGTTAATGCAATTGCAGGTGGCGGATGATGATACGGCAGGCAGTGTCAATGAAGTGCAGCAAGTATTAATGCAGCTGCGCGCGGCAAATGAGATATTGCAAGAGGGTATTGCGGACCTGAAGGTGAGTTCACAATTGAACGCAGACGTGATGGACCAAACTAGTACGCGGCTAGAA
>JAAERS010000397.1 GCA_024230095.1 Gammaproteobacteria bacterium
ATAGGTGGCTCATCCATAATGCCGCTATCAATATCTTTAAGCCAGTAATCCCACCAACGCTTCGCTTCGCGCAAGAAGTCTATTTCCGGTTTAGGGGCCGCAAAATGTGGATATTTATGCGCCCAAGGACCAATAAGGGCTTTTTTAGGGCCGGGCAACCCCTGCATCATGCGGGGAATAGTCACGCTATAGGCATCACCCCATCCACCCACGCAATACACCGCGGCTTTTACTTGGGCGTAGTTTTCGTTAATGGAGCCATGTTTCCAATAATCATCTTTGTAGGTATGTTGTAGCCAAGTTTTAGCCAATAAAGGCATGTTGTGCAAACGATATAACCAAACTTCACGCCAGTCACTGCCTTGTATAAGGGGATCAGGTGCCTTGCTCATAATGGCAGTCATGGTGGCCGCCCAACTAAAATTCTCTGTCAGCAACGAGCCTCCCCGATAGTGAATATCGTCAGCATAACGATCGTCTGTGGAGCAAACAGTTAAGACTGCTTGCAGTGGTTCTGGCTGCAGAGCGGCTATTTGCAAGCAATTAAATCCTCCCCAAGATTTACCCATCATGCCTACTTTACCGGTACACCAAGGTTGCTGGGCAAGCCAATTTATGACCTCCACACCATCGTCCAATTCCTGGGACAAATATTCATCCAGCAATAGGCCCTCCGACTCACCACAGCCACGCATATCGACGCGCACACAAGCATAACCGTAGCGAGCCCAATATGGATGCATTTGCTCATCACGAGTTTTTGTGCCGTCTCTTTTACGATAAGGGATATATTCTAAAATGGCTGGTACAGGACACGCTGTTGCATCTTCCGGCAACCAGGCTCGGGCAGCCAAACGAGTACCATCAGCTAGAGTGATATAAAAGTTTTCCCACTCTATAATAGTGTGAGTAGACGTCGGGGTTCGCATTATTATTCTCCTGACTAAATGTAATCAACTGCGCCCCTTAAAAAGGCTTTCTTGCGCTTTACTTATCGTTTGGCCTCAACAAAAACAACCTAAACCGAATACGGTAACAATGCTTCAACGGGGTTGAATCACTGGCTTAAACTATAAACAAGCCAACGCTTTACCGGTTATGCCCAATACTTAGTAGCCACTGCCACAAACACCTTTGACGCCGTCAAAGGTTTGATGATTATTCTGCCTGCCAATGGTGTTTAGCAAAGTGCTTACGACATAAGGACTGGTATGTATCATTACCACCTATATGCACCTGTTCGCCCTGAGTAATCACTTGCCCTTCGGTGTTCTTACGCACCACCATCGTTGCTTTACGGCCACACCAACAAACGGTCTTTAACTCTATTAACTTATCTGCCCACGTCAACAAATATTGGCTACCGGTAAACAGTTCGCCTTGAAAATCTGAGCGAATGCCATAACAAAGTACCGGAATATTTAAATCATCAACCACCCGGGTTAACTGTAATACTTGTTGGCGAGTTAAAAACTGGCTTTCATCTATCAGTACACAATCAATATTTGACGATGTGTGCTTATTCCGGACGTGGTGCAATAAATCCGTACTATTGGAAAACAAGTCAGCACGTTCAGACAGTCCGATGCGCGAAGTAATGGCACCAACACCATACCGATCATCTAATGCTGCCGTCATAAGAAAGGCATGCATGCCCATTTCTTGATAATTGTAGGCGGACTGCAAAAGCGAGGTAGATTTTCCAGCATTCATGGAGGAGTAATAGAAATATAACTGAGCCAATATACGTTCCTTAAAAAGCTGACTGGGTGAATTAAGGGTGTAGTGTGCACCAAACGAATCAGAATAAAAAGTAATGAATTACACATACCATATGTTACTATCAAAGAGCAACGTGGCGGCCTTATCGCTAAACACCGGCCGCCTAACAATATGGATAGACATTGCAGCAACTTGAGACTGCGAGGTGCCAGCACCATTAATGCTCCCTACTAACACGTTGCACTGTGCAAGGAGACCCTATGAATTTTAGCAACCTGAGTCTAGGTAAAAAGTTAATAAGCTCTTTCTTACTGGTTGGCATTGTCCCTTTTGCCATCTTGGGTGCTATTGCTCTCAATAATGCCAGTACCGCCCTAGAAGCCCAGTCTTTCAACCAGCTTGAAGCCGTGAGGGGCATCAAGAAAGCACAGATGGAAAACTACATTGCCAAGACCAAGCATGACATGCAGGTATTGCGTGAAACCGTCGCTACCCTGCGTCAAGATGCCATGTCTAAGCTCGAGGCTATACGTGATAACAAAGCCAACGGTATACAAGCCTACCTAGACACCGTCAAAAGCCAAGTATTGACCTTTGCCAACAGCCAAGTAGTGACCCAAGGAATGGCAAGAATGGATGGCGCCTTCCACGATATAGAAACATCCATTACCAGCACCCAAGCCGATACTGATATGAAGCGTATGGGCCAGTATTACATCAACGAGTTCAACCCTCAGTTTGAAGAACAAAACCAAAGCCGTGCTGACTTAGACGCCATGATGGACATCCAATCCATCGCCAAGGTTATGCAAACTCGTTATATCCAAGACAACCCTAATCCTTTGGGCAGCAAGGAAGTGATGGATCAAGCCAAAGATGGCAGCCAATACAGCCAACTTCACGCCGAATACCACCCCGTGGTGCGGCAGTTTTTGCAAGAATTTGGATACTACGATATCTTTTTTGTGAATACCGATGGCGACATTGTATATTCAGTATTCAAAGAACTCGATTATGCAACCAATTTGCTTTCGGGTCCGTACGCCGATACGGGTTTTGCCGAAGTGGCTCGTCGTAGCAGTGAATTAAATCATGGGGAAATAGCCATTTCTGATATGGCCCTATACTCACCCTCCTACAATGCCCCTGCAGCATTTATAGCGACACCAATATTTTCTGCTGAGCAGCGCCTTGGCAACCTGGTATTCCAAATCCCACTGGACAAAATCACAAACGTTATGAATGAACGTGCCGGTTTGGGTGTAAGTGGCGAGACCTATTTGGTAGGTGAAGACTACCTGATGCGTTCTGACTCGTATCTGGATCCCGTGGCCCACTCTGTAGTCGAATCTTTTCGCCACCCAGAAACAGGCAAAGCAGTTACGGCTGCAGTGACCAACGCTTTAGCCGGCAACACAAAAAGCACCGTGATCATTGACTATAACGGCAACCCTGTACTTTCAGCATATTCTCCTTTCCAGTTTGAACAGCTTAACTGGGCCCTGTTATCAGAAATCGATGTTGCCGAAGCTTTTGTTCCTCATATAGAAGGCCACAAACAAGACTTCTATAGTGATTACATTGAACTGTACGGATACTACGACTTATTTTTGATTAACCCTGATGGTTATATTTTTTACACGGTAGCCAAGGAAGACGATTATCAAACTAACTTGATAACCGGTGCTTATGCAGACTCTGGCTTGGGCACTGTGTTCCGCGAAGCCCTAGAGAACAAACGTTTAGCGTTTGCTGACTTTAAGCCCTATGCACCCAGCAATAATGAGCCAGCTAGCTTCGTCGCCGAACCAATTATTAATGCCGATGGTGAAGTAGAAGCTATCGTCGCCCTACAACTGCCTTTGGATACCGTGAACGCCATCATGGGCCAGCGCGATGGCATGGGTCAATCTGGTGAGTCCTATTTAGTTGGCCCCGACAATCTAATGCGCTCTGATTCCTACCTTGATCCTACTAATCATTCCGTTGTCGCCTCTTTTGCCAACCCTGAACTTGGACGTGTCGATTCTATAGCTTCAGCCGCTGCATTGAGTGGCGAGGCCGGTACTCAAATTATCATCGACTACAACGGTAATCCGGTATTGTCTGCCTATACACCTTTAGATATTTTTGGCACACAATGGGCCTTATTATCGGAAATAGACGAAGCTGAAGCTTTTGCCTCTACAAACTACCTTGTGAAGGTGATGGGCAGCGTCGGCATCATTGGTCTCATTCTCATCATTGGCTTTGCTTGGATCGTATCGCGCTCTATAAGCAATCCCATCATTAGCCTCTCCAATATGTTTACCCAACTAGGTCAAAGTGGTGACTTCTCCAAGCGCAGTGACCACACCGAAGCCGGTGGGGAAATTGGTGACATGGCAAAAGTGGTTAATGAGCATCTTTCTTCTCTGCAAGCCGCTATTAACGAATCTAACACAGTCGTTGGCAAGGTGGCTGTTGGTAAGTTCGAGCAACGCATAGAGGCCGACTTTAAAGGCGATCTGGCACTATTGAAAAACGGCATCAACAGTTCAGCAGACAGTGTAGAACAGACCATGACTGCCCTGAAGCAGGTACTGAATGCCCTTGCCACAGGCCAGTTTAGTTATCGTTTGGATGATATCAAGGTAGAAGGTGACTTCCACAATACCTTGATCAACACCATGGAAACGATGCAAACAGCCATTGGTGAAATTAACCATGTCATGAATGCTGCCGCCAATGGTGACTTTGACCAGCGCATAGAAGTGACTCTCAGTGGTGACCTGGAAACCTTGAAACAAGGTGTCAATCAATCTATTGAGGCCATATCAAAGGCTATTAACGAAACGACCGCTATGTCCGAACTCATGGCTCAAGGCGACATGACATGTCGTGTTGATGGCCACTACTTAGGTCGTCTTGATCAACTGAAGTCGGCACTCAACAATTCAATCGACAATATGGAAAGTGCGATTACTTCAGTCATAGAAGTTACCGAGACAGTCACCACCAATGCGACAGAGATTAGCGATGGCTGTGGTGATTTGGCACAACGCACTAGTGAGCAATCGGCATCCTTAGAGCAAACCTCGGCCAGCCTCGAGGAGATGTCTTCTACCGTAGAACATAATGCCAACCGATCGACAGAAGCGACAGGGTTGATTTCCAACGCTACCGAGTCAGCCAATCAGGGTGTAGGTGTGGTAAAACAAGCGGTGGAGGCTATGGCGGCTATCGAAAATTCCAGCGAAAAGATTGTTTCTATCATCTCTTTAATTGATGGCATCGCTTTCCAAACCAACCTCTTAGCACTTAACGCGTCCGTGGAAGCAGCGAGAGCTGGAGAACATGGTCGTGGCTTTGCGGTCGTTGCCGGAGAGGTGCGAACCTTGGCCCAACGTGCTGCAGATGCTGCCAAGGAAATTAAGGGCCTGATCGAGGATAGTGCCAACCGCGTACAAGAAGGTCGTGACTTGGTGCACCGTACTGGAGAAAATTTGACAGACATCCAAGCCTCAGTAAATCAGGTTGATGACATTATGCGTGAAATCTCCACGGCAACTGCGGAGCAAAACTCAGTTATTATGCAAATCAACACAGCCGTGGGCCAGTTGGAAAGTGTCAACCAACAAAATACCGCTCTAGTAGAAGAGTCTTCTGCGGCATGCAGTTCACTCAGTGAGCAAACTCAAAACATGAAGCAACAAATGAGTTTCTTTACAGTTACAAATATTCAGGAACAACCACTCACTGAAACCTACCAACAAGTTACGGCGGAGTTATCTGCACCTGCCCTAGAGCCCACTGCTGAAGTTTCTTCAAACAAGCCAAGCACTGAGTTTGATGAGCTGAATGACGACCAAGATGAGTGGCAAGATTTCTAAGTTTAAAAAAAAACACTTTCTCTAAGCAACTGAATTTTTTGGTTATTTTACTAAAATAATACAAATCAAGGTACTATCTAGCAGTGCAAGGTAGGCACCAAACATATTGCTTCTCCAGTACGCTGAACTTCTGCCATTTTTAACAGGGCCATCAACACCATGAATGGTCGACATAATAATGGTTTTTTAGACGTTACAGGTATGACACCTAGACAAAAGTAGTATAAGATTTACTTATCAGCTTTTATCAGAGTTCGTTATCGCTTACGCGACACATAATTGCTAGATTCTGATAAAAAATACTGATATTCTTAATTGCTATAAACTTATAACTTTTTTAGTTAAGCCATCGTATAATTGGCACAACCACTAAGGTACCACAACATGCTTATAGGCATTCCAAAGGAACCCATGGCAGGCGAAACTCGCGTTGCCGCCACCCCCAAGACTGTTACCCTGCTTCTAAAACTCGGTTATGACGTTAGCGTCGAAGCGGGAGCAGGTTTGGCAGCAAACTTTAACGATCAAGACTACATTGACGCCGGTGCCAGCATTAGCGCTGATACAAAGAGTGTCTACCAGAGTGATTTGGTTCTAAAGGTCAACCCAATTCAGGATCACCCCGGACAGGGATGCAATGAACTTGACCTTCTGCTGGACGGAGCCAACCTGATAAGCTTTATCGCACCAGCTCAGAATGAAGCCCAATTACAGATCATGGCTGAACGCAACATGACCGTTATGTCTATGGAATCGGTGCCACGTATCTCGCGCTCACAGTCTATGGATGCTTTGAGTTCCATGGCCAATATCGCCGGCTATCGCGCCGTGGTCGAGTCAGCCCATCACTTTGGCCGCTTTTTTACGGGTCAAATCACCGCGGCGGGTAAAGTACCTCCTGCGAAAGTATTGATCATTGGTGCTGGTGTTGCAGGCCTTGCGGCCATTGGGGCGGCCGGTTCACTCGGTGCTATCGTACGCGCTTTTGATACTCGCCCTGAAGTAAAGGAACAGATCAACTCCATGGGAGCTGAGTTCCTAGAAGTGGATATCGAAGAAGAAAGCGGCTCTGGTGATGGTTATGCCAAAGTTATGAGCAAGGCCTTTATCGAAGCCGAAATGGCACTATTCGCTGAGCAAGCTCGTGACGTGGATATTATTATTACCACCGCCATGATCCCGGGTAAGCCGGCTCCTAAACTAATTACCAAGGAGATGGTAGCCAGCATGGCTTCTGGTAGTGTAATTGTCGACTTGGCAGCAGCTGGTGGTGGCAACTGCGACCTGACCTCGGCTGGTGAAGTTATTACCACAGACAACGGCGTTACCGTCATCGGTTATACCGACATGCCTGCGCGCCTGCCAAGCCAAGCCTCACAGCTATATGGCACCAACCTAGTGAATTTGCTAAAGCTGTTAACGCCAGAAAAAGACGGCACCCTCAAAATTGATTTTGAAGACCCTGTACAACGCGG
>JAAERS010000398.1 GCA_024230095.1 Gammaproteobacteria bacterium
CCATCTGGATCAGTTGCCCATTGGTTATACGCGGGATTAAGCAGGTATATTTCAGCGACAGAAATGTCAGCTAGATCTGCTGCTTGGGCTAAGTCAATTTGAGAGCCCGTATCAACAATCTGAAAGAAGTTTTGGTTGGCAACACTGGTGATTTTTTCGGTCCCAGCATGGTCGGCAACCACTTGGCTCAAGCCTAGTAACTTGGGTACATAATGCATGGTTTCTTTGGGCAGCTTCAGTGACCAATAGTCAGTAGCCAGACCCGCCTTTTTATTGGCTCTAATCGCCTTGCTAACAGTGCCTGGTCCACCATTATAGGCCGCTATGGCTAATAGCCAATCGCCATCAAAACGAGTGTTTAACTGAGTAAGGTATTTGATTGCTGCTTCTGTCGATGCTACAACATCACGGCGACCGTCGTACCACCAAGTCTGCTTTAAGCCAAACATGCGCCCTGTGGAGGGGATAAACTGCCATGCCCCGGCAGCTCGGCCATGGGAATAGGCAAAGGGATCGAAGCCGCTTTCTACAATAGGAAGTAAGGCTAATTCTGTGGGCAGGCCTGCTGCCATTATCTGATTTAAAACATAATGGTAATAACGACTTGATCGTTTGGTAACTCGCTGCATATACGTTGTATGTTTGCGGTACCAGGCATCATGTGTTTGTATGCGCTTTTCTACTTCCGGTGTTTGTTTACCTGCAGGCAACGCATAACTGGCAACGGTTATTTGCCAAAGATCAAGGATTGGAGCTGGTTCTGGTTCTGGCTCTGGTTTTGGTTCTAATTTTGGTTCTAGTTTTGGTTCTAGTTTTGGTTCTGGGGCTATCTCTGCCAGAGACTCAACCTGCGCGTAGTCTGTCAGCTCGCTCGCAGGTGAAATGACAACCAGTTGTTGTAGGGTGTGTGGTTTTGTTAGGTTATTTTCTATAGTCGGTACGTTTGTATCGGGGAGTATTAAAACCTGTTCGCTTTGGCTTTCTTGAGGACGGCTAACTGGTTCTATTGGGTAAGGTTTTGCCAATAATTTGGCTGCCGTGGGATCTTCTTGATATTGTGCTTGAAGATCACTTTGGTAACTGATTTGAGCCTGTGTAGACGATGTTTCGTTGGCCCCTGCTGTGGTAGTTTCTTCGTTTTGGTCATTAGTATCTGCGAGGGTACTCAAGATAGGTTCGTGCAGGTTGGTGCTAGTTTGCTTTGGCACATTGGATACCGTGACCTGACTAGCTATTTGTGCCTGCTCTTGTGGTGCCTTACTTTGGGAAGCAGCGGGTAATATGGCATTGTGCTGACAAGCTGTTAGCAACAAAACGAGTGGCGCCAAGAAGAGTAATCTGTTGCTACCCGCATGAATAGCTAAATGTCTTGATGTGGAACGTGACATGTATTTTTAATTAGCACTGATAAAGGGAACCAATTTTAGATATTGGGCAGGCATATTGCAAGGCCGAAGGGCTCTGCGGCCGTGCTTTTGAGCAATTTGGCCAACAATATTGCTTAAAAGTTGTTCTTCCATTCTCGGAGGGTGGAAAAAATCTGTTCTTGGGTGTGTAGCTTGGTTTCTACACGTTGTTGGGCGGCCATGATAACATCCGGCATATGGCAGCGTACGAAGGGATTAATCAAGGCTTCTTGAGTGAGTTGAGTTGGCAGTGTAATAAGCCCCCTTTGTCGCTGATATTGCGCCTTGTTGATTGCGGCTTTGATATCACTGTTTTCAGGCTCAACGGCACTAGCAAAGGCTAAGTTGGCGAGGCTATATTCGTGGGTTGGGTAGGCAAATGTGTTTTCTGGAAGTGCCATTAGTTTATTCAAAGACAGGTGCATTTGTTCCATTGTACCTTCAAACACACGTCCGCAACCGGCGAGAAATAGTGTGTCCCCACAGAATAGTTGTTGCTCATTAGCATCATAATAGGCGATATGATCTAGCGTATGCCCTGGTAGGTGCAAAATACTAAACGTTTGCTCCAAGACATTGATCGTGTCGCCCTCGATGAGCGGCCGGTTGATGAGCTCACAAGGGCTGTTACTGCCACCAAATACCGCAATATCAGGGTATCGCTCTAGTAGAGTGGCAATGCCGCCAGTATGATCATAGTGATGGTGTGTAACCATAACGGCACTGAGTTGGTAGTTACTGGCCTCTAACCAGTCCAGTACGGCCAAACCATCACCTGGATCAACGACAGCGACTTTTTTTTGCTGTGTATTAGCAATACACCAGATATAATTGTCGTCAAATACAGCAAGTGGTGTAATAGTATTGGTCATTGAGGTGCCTCATGGTACTGATCACTGAAAGTAACGTAAGCCTATAACCGTCAGCAATATCTGGCAAGTGGAACTGTCTAAAATATGCAAACTCGTGGCCTCAATAGCTATGATCAAGAGCAACAAAAACTCGAACAATGGTTGCGAGGTCCCTTAGGCCAAATTTTATTGGAGGTCGAGGAGCGGGCGTTGTCAAACCATCTGCAACATTGTTATGGGGTGTATAGAATACACGTCGGCCCTGGCGCGTACAGTTCTTCTGTGCTCAATGCCAATATGCCACGAACTATCCTACTCGGTGCCAATGCCAGTATGGGCACTGAAGTCATTATGGATCCCCATAATCTGCCTTTGGCTAATGACTCCGTACAAGCCCTAGTGATTCAACATGTATTTGATATATCCCAAGATCCCCATGACATTTTGAGAGAAGCAGCGAGGGTGGTAATGCCTGGTGGGCGAATGATTATTTGCGGCTTTAATCCCTATAGCAGTTGGGGGTTGTGGCGTTCTTTACGATGGCAGATTGGGTGCCCTTGGCGCTATCGATTTCTATCATCCCACCGATTGCAAGATTGGCTTAGTCTATTAAATTTTAATGTGGTTGAATGTAGCAGGAGTTTTTATCGATTGCCGATAAATAGTCACAAATGGCTACGACGTACTGGTAGAATGGATGACTTAGGTAAACGCTTCGCAAAGCCATTAGGTGCGGTCTATGTTATGAGTGCCGTAAAGAAAGAAATACGTTTGCGCAATCACAAACCTTCTTGGCGGGCCAAGATTAGACGCCCTCAGTTAGGTATGGCTAAACTGGAAGGACAAGTCAGGTCGAGACAAAAATAATGGACGAAATAGAAATGTTTACCGATGGTGCATGTAAAGGTAATCCTGGCCCGGGTGGTTGGGGCGTGCTTATGCGTTACAAACAACAGGAGAAACGGCTTCACGGTGGCGAAATCTTAACCACCAATAACCGTATGGAGCTAATGGCTGCCATTAAAGGCCTTGCAGCACTAAAAAGGCCTTGCCTTGTGCAACTGACTACTGATTCACAGTATGTGCGTCAGGGTATTACCGAATGGATACATTCCTGGAAAGAAAAGGGGTGGATGACCGCGGCACGCAAGCCTGTCAAAAATGCCGACTTGTGGCAACAACTCGACAAGCAGGTGCAAGAACATGAAGTACACTGGCACTGGGTCAAGGGGCACAGTGGCCATGAAGAAAACGAAATTGCCGATCAACTGGCCAACTTAGGCGCAGCAGAGCAATCACCGTAATACAGAAATATTAGCAACTATTGGATGTTGAATTGTGGGAAGAATTGTCGTACTTGATACGGAAACTACGGGCCTTGACCCAAAACGTGGCGATAAGTTGGTTGAAATAGGCGCGGTTGAAATGGTCAACCGGCGCCTTACAGGGAATAACTATCATCAATATGTCCAACCTGAAAGAGACGTCCCTCTCGAGGCGCAAGCCGTGCATGGTATTACGGAGGAGTTTCTCGCTGACAAGCCCGTATTTGCCGATATCGCAGATGAATTTTTGGCGTATATTGATGGTGCCGAATTAATTATTCATAACGCACCTTTTGATATCGGTTTTTTGAATAACGAACTCGCTATGTTAGGTAAAGCGAGAGGCGTAAAATTGCCCAAAATTGGTGATATTTGCGAAATCACTGACTCATTAGTGATGGCTCGGCAAAAGCACCCTGGGCAAAAGAATAACCTTGATGCACTGTGTCGTCGCTATTATATAGATAACGGGCATCGCGAATTGCATGGGGCCTTATTGGACTCAGAAATTCTAGCTGATGTGTACCTAACCATGACTGGTGGCCAAACTAGCTTATTATTGGCAGGTGATGATTCAACAGGCGGGTCTGAGCAAAGTAATAATCAACAACAGGCCGCTATAGATGGTTTAGGTTTAGTGACGGTATTCGCATCAGGTCCTGAATTACAGGCTCATGCTGATAAGTTGGCCGAGGTGGGTAAAGCGTCGGGTAGTGAAAGTATGTGGCAGCAAATTGAAGCTGACTAGATAATCCACCAAAGTGGAATATTGCCACAAAAAAAAGCCGCTTAACTAGAAGCGGCTTTTTAATGTTTGTCGAACCGAGTTTTATAACATGTAAAGAACGGCTAAGTAGCCGACAATGCTCATTGTGACGGTGTAAGGGAAAGCCATTACCACCATTGTGCCGTAGGATAAACGAATCAGTGGTGCTAATGCCGAGGTCAATAGGAATAAGAAAGCGGCTTGCCCATTAGGCGTGGCGACACTAGGTAGGTTAGTACCTGTGTTTATGGCAATAGCCAACACGTCAAAGTGATCGCGATCAATGGTGCCAGCGTCGAGGGCAGCTTTTACTTCATTAATATATATGGTGGCCACAAAGACGTTGTCACTAATAGCAGACAATACCCCGTTAGCAACGAAAAATACACTGGGCTGAATATCGCGTTCAAGAGTCAGCACCCAGTCGATAATGGGGTTGAATAAATGCTGCTCGTGAATGACCGTAACGACAGCAAAAAATACGACAAGTAGTGCGGTAAAAGGCAGTGCCTCTTCAAAGGCATGACCAATTTGATGTTCTTCAACGATGCCATTAAAGGCGGTTAAAAGAATGATGATCATCAGTCCCACCAAACCGACTTCAGCCACGTGGAAGGCGAGAGCGAAGACCAATAATAGAGCCACAATACCCTGCACGATTAGCGCGGCATTATCACGCAAAGTGCGTTTGTTTTTTTCCTCGTTAGCGAAATCTTCCAAGACACTGCGCACAGCGTCTGGTAGTTGTGCACCATAACCAAATATTTTTAACTTTTCAGTGAGGATACAAGTGATCAAACCTATCACCAAAACAGGCATGGTTACTGGCGCCATTTTGATAAAGAACTCAATAAACTGCCAGCCCGCTCTTTCTGCAATCAGCAGATTCTGTGGTTCGCCAACTAAGGTGGTTACTCCTCCTAGAGCTGTACCAACGGCACCGTGCATTATTAGGCTGCGCAAGAAGGATCGAAATTGTTCCAGGTCTTGGCGGTGGTGATCTTGTAACAAGTCATCATTGGCATGGTCATGGTTGTTTGAGCCAGCGCTTGAAGCCGCCTTGTGATAAACCCCGTAAAAACCCACAGAGACACTGATTAATACGGCGGTAACCGTCAGCGCATCTAAAAATGCTGATAACACAGCGGCCGACAAACTAAACAATAAAGATAGTAGCGTTTTGGAGCGCACACCGACTAGCAAACGGGTAAATACTGCTAGCAGCATATCTTTCATAAAGTAGATACCAGCGACCATGAACATCAGTAATAAGATGACCTGTAGATTGGCTGACACCTCGTGATAAACCCCGTAAGGTGATGCCAGGCCGATAGCAATAGCTTCGATGGCTAACAAACCGCCGGGTTGCAAAGGGTAGCACTTGAGCGCTAAGGCGAGGGTGAAAATGAATTCAAAGATCAAAACCCAGCCAGCTATCGTAGGGCCAGCGATAGACATCAGTATAGGGTTAATGATAAGGAAACCTAGAATTACCTGCTTATACCAAGTAGGTGAATTGCCTAGAAAATTTTGCCGAAATGCCTGAAACAGCGTAGTGGCATGTTGCATAAGTGCAGATCCTATAGTAATTGTGAATTCATTTGTTGAGTTCAGCCACTAAGCTTATTTTATTACGCTACAAATCAGTGGCGTGTTAAACTCTAACCTCTAACTAGGCGCGATATTCTACGTGTTTGGCGGGTGTTAATCAATCTGAGTCTATAGATCAAAGGTCTAGTTTATATGCAAATTAAGAGCAGAGATGCCGATACATCTGCCATTAATCGCTTCATCTATATTCAACAAGGCAATATCTTATGCACTACAGACGGCATATGGTTGCATTCACAAGCTAGCGAAGTCACGGTGAAATGGCTTGAACAACCCCTATTTGTAGCTGAGCTGGATGCCACCAATATATATATGCAAGTTATTGAGGATGAGATCAGTAGTGGTTTGCAGGCTCATCACGGTCGCGACATGATGACTTTATTGACAGAGGCTGAAAGTGACCTGCTGGCTCGCGCTTTGCAATTGTCACACTGGTTGCAAGACCATCAGTTTTGCGGGCGCTGTGGCCGGGCAACGACGCTTCATAAAGTGGATTATGGTATGTGCTGTGAAGCTTGCAGGCACACACAATACCCACGTATATCACCTTGTATTATCGTTGTTGTTACAGGCCCCAAAGGTGTGCTGTTAGCCCGCAATACGCGTTTCCCAGTAGGACGTTTTAGTGCTTTAGCAGGGTTTGTAGAAGCCGGTGAAAGTGTTGAAGCAGCCGTTCATAGGGAAGTGAAAGAGGAAGTTGGTATTGATATTAAGAATCTGCAGTACATCGGTAGCCAGTCTTGGTCATTTCCTCATTCATTGATGATGGGGTATATGGCGGAGTATAAGGCCGGTGAGATTGCTGTCGATGGCGTTGAAATTGATGAGGCAGACTGGTTTCGTCCAGACTGCCTACCGGATTTGCCGTTTCGCTTCTCCATAGCCAGGCGGCTTGTCGAAATCGGTTTGGCAAAGATTGCTAAATAGGTTTTAAGTCAGGTCGAACAATTGACCCAGACGGGTACCCAACATTACGTCGCCTTCGGCCTTCAAGCGGCCACCCATGAATGCTTGCATACCGTCTAGTTCGCCGCTAACGACTTCCTTTAAGGTATCAACATCCATCATCATGGTAATGTCAGGATCATCATGTTCACCCATGCTGGCGGCGCAGGCTTCGTCTTCAATAGTAATATAAAAATCATCATCGCCATCGATCTTAAATTGGAAGGTGGCTTCTAAATCATCAGCCGCGTCGGCATTAAAGGCACTTGCTAGACGATCCATAATTTCTGCTACAGCCATTGTGTGTATTCCTTTGTCTGTTAAGTTAAAAGCCGATTTTAGGCGTAATAGAAAAAAATATCAAACGAGTGTTTGAATTATATTGCCATGTAAGCCATAAATGGCTTGTTATCTGTGCCAGTGGCACTATAAAGTATAGTTAATATGTCTTTAAGCGCGCGGTGACTGCCGGTTGCGCTCTTTATTTTCAAATACTCTGAGGAATACAGATTGGAATTTTTACAAGAATACGGTTTGTTCTTGGCGAAAGCCGTGACTCTGGTGATCGCTGTTGGTGCCATCGTTGGACTTA
>JAAERS010000399.1 GCA_024230095.1 Gammaproteobacteria bacterium
AAACAGTATATATGGCTTATTTGGTATGTCAAGTACCCAATCTACAAATAAAGCCGCCTAACAGCCTGCAACACGGGCGCTGCGTCAGCGGCGTCCGGCGACTGAAAAGGAGCAGACTGATTGCACTGGTTATGGGGCATCTGTCTAGTTTAACCAAAGTATAAAAACCCCGCTCTAGGCCGGGTTTTCTTACAGGCTATTTCAGTTTGGATTAGACGGTTTGTTTACGTCTTAGCCACCCCAAACCTGCCAAAGCTGAACCGAAAAGCCAGACTGCGGCGGGAATCGGCACAATACTGGCTGAAAAATTATCAATAGTTAGGGTTTGCGGAACACCGCTGGTGATATAGATACCGACGGAAGTCAAATCCGACCATTGAGCCCCAAATGCTGACTCCGTGTGCCAGCTACTATCTGTGACCAGGCGAGAAACTGTTCCGCCCCCGCTTAAGGCACCCGAGATGGCAGCTTGACCGCCAAGACCAAAATTCGCAAAGAATCCTAAATCTACTGATTCAAGACTAAATGCATTCCCGTTGGATGCAGTTACCATCCACCCAACCCCAACACAACCACCACAACCCGGATCAGCAGTTTCCGCCGTGGTGTTGCCACCGCCATCGACATAAAGATCCCAGAAATTTGCATTGCCGACGAAATCAAACCCTTTTGATGAGAATCCCTGAATATCTACATTTGAAATATCAGATTCAAAGTCAACGGTAACGGCATGCACTGAAGTTGAAGCAACAAAAAGTAACGATAAGAAGGCCGAATGCATGGCAATACTCCTTAATAATGGTTTCTTGTTGAAGCTAAGATAGCTCAGCCCCCTCGCCAACAAGCAGCATTTGCGACATCATTTTATTAAGCTCCATAACGCTTTGCACACGGGCTGATGAAACGCGGTAGCGTTTTAGCAGTCCGAACGGCGAAGCCGTGTTGTTTGTGCTGCAACTTGTTAAGCATGAACGTTTTATTGGCGTATTGCTTTTAAATCCATTGAGCGATCTTTTA
>JAAERS010000400.1 GCA_024230095.1 Gammaproteobacteria bacterium
GCAAACAATCTAAGCCTTGTTGATTAATTGTGCTGTCAGCTTGCTCAAGCACAATAGGTTTGGCATGAAACGCGACACCAAAACTGGCGGCTGCCATCATCACTAAATCATTAGCACCATCGCCCATGGCAACGGTTTGGTTTTTGGGGATCTGGTACTCCTTGCTTAATATAGCCAGTGAATCAGCTTTAACTTGCGCATCAACAACATCGCCTAAAACCTTACCGGTTAGTTTGCCATCAATAATTTCAAGGGTATTGGCAAAGGCTGCATCTAGCTTGAGTTTGTCTTTTAGATGATCGGCGAAGTATGTAAAACCACCCGAGGCAATGGCAATACGCCAGTGGTGTTTTTTAAGTTCTGTAATTAAGTTTTCTAAACCAGCCATTAAAGGAATATTTTTTGCCACATCACTTAATATGCTTTCAGGAGAATCTGCTAAGGTTCCTACGCGTTGATGTAAACTTTGCGCAAAGTCTAACTCGCCTTGCATAGCGCGTTCAGTAACTTCAGCGACCTGTGCACCAACACCGGCAAGTTTGGCTATTTCATCAATGCACTCAATTTCTATGGTGGTAGAGTCCATATCCATCACTAATAAGCCGGGTTCA
>JAAERS010000401.1 GCA_024230095.1 Gammaproteobacteria bacterium
GAGTCGCCCATGCCCAAGGTTGATGCTGCACCTATCCAGCTTAGCGAGTTTGAAATCGATTCTATAGTTGCTTATCTGCAAGCTAAAGATGGCCACGAAGTGACGGTAGCATTGCCAACATTGCCAGAGGAAGAAGAGTCATTGACGCAACCAGTCGCTGTGCCAGCAGCACCAGTGGCAGCCGCCACTGCAGAGCAAGCACTGGCTCAATACGGGTGCTCGGCATCCATTCTGTACTGTCTACGGAGTCGCCAGTAGGGCCCGATCTGCGAGATGTGGGCAGTCGTCTTTCGGCGGCGCAGATTAGGCAGAGCATTATTGACCCTATGGCCGTCATAGCCGAAGGGTATCCGCCGATTATGCCCACCTCTCTGGTTGATCAGATGATGGTATCTGAACTGGAGCTCTTGGTAAATTTTCTTAGTAACCAAACCCAATAAGCACAACTCTGCAAAGAGGAAGACGAAACAATGAAACATGTGAGATTAGGTGCATTTTGGCAAGCTGTATTAGTTATAGCGATATCGTATCTATTGTTAGATAACGCATTCCCTCCGGTGATGCCATTATCTTTGTTGATTCAATACATGGCCATAGTCATTGTGGCGGTGTTGTTGTATTTCTCCTTTGATGATCAGCGCTGGATAGAATTTAAGCAGCCCGTGAAAAGTGTCTTGCGGGACGACAATAAGGCGCTGGTGCGTTGGTTAATATTGATTGTCGTGCCAGCATTGGCTGGCTATAGCACGTTCAACATGGTTAAGCCGTCATATGACGCACCAGTTGAGTTGCGCCAAGTTCATCCGGCACCACCATCCACAGTTAAGGCTTTTGATAAAACCTTTGATCTGGCCACTTTGGAAAATCCGATACGTACGGAAGTATTGGATGCTCTGCAGCAAGACCCAGAGCAAGGTTGGGAGTTGTATCGAGATTCAGTGGCAGCGGGTAAGGAAGTCTATTTCCAAAACTGCTTTTTCTGTCATGGCGATTTGTTGGATGGACAGGGGCCTTTTGCTAAGGGGCTAAACCCTTTGCCCGCCAATTTTCAGGATGTGGGTACTATTGCCCAATTGCAGGAGTCTTTTTTATTCTGGCGCATTGCCACAGGTGGTCCCGGTTTGCCGAAAGAAGGTACACCATGGAATTCAGCAATGCCAGTTTGGCAGGAGATGCTTAGCGAGGAGGATATTTGGAATACCATCATGTTCCTTTATGACTATGTTGGTCAGGTGCCTAGGATCTGGGATCCTGAAATATCCAAGCAAGTCACTAATATGAAAGATCAGCGTCTGGCCGAAAGGGCCAAACTGGATGGTCAAGGCTTGTATCAGTTACGGTGTGCAGCTTGCCATGGTGAGCAGGGTTATGGAGATGGCCCCGCCGCTGACTATATGTACCCACGGCCACGTGATTTTAGCTTAGGTATGTTTAAGTATAAAACCACCCCGGGCAGTACCCCCGTCTCCGATGCAGATTTGTTTGCCACCATCGAGCACGGCTTAACAGGCACAGGCATGCCGGGTTGGCAGAGCTTGCTCAACGATGAGCAGATTAGTGATCTGGTCAAAGTGGTGAAGGGCTTTGATATGACAGCCAGCTTTGCACCAGATGATGCCGCTGATGAGGATTTTGATGAAGATGGCTATTATTTGCATCTTGATCAGCAAGTTAGCTTTACAGATCAAGAGCCTGTAACCGGCATGATTGCTTACACTGATGAGTCGGTAGCACTTGGTAAGCAGGTTTTTGCGGATGCCTGTAGTGAATGCCATGGTGATCTTGGGCGTGGCAATATTCTTTCGGGCAAGCAGCTAACTGATGACTGGGGTTACCGAATTTGGCCGCGTGATCTTTCTCAGCCCTGGACGTGGCGAGCCACTAACAATGTTTATGAGGGTGCCAATGCGGATACGCAGAGGGATGAGGTGGTTAAAAATATCTATCAACGCTTATCAATTGGTATCCAGGGTACGCCCATGCCAGCTCATCGGGCAGTCGAAGAGGGTAATCAGGACCCGATTAGTTTAGAAGACCGTTGGCATGTTGCTAATTATGTCTATTCCTTGCGCGATCAGTATGATTCCGAGCCTAGCGGCAGTGGTGTGATTAATGGTATTAAAGTGGATGGCATACTACCTAATAAGGTGGATGACCCGATTTGGCAAAGCGCCAAGGCCAGCCAACTGACTTTGGTGCCTAATATTATAAAGGATGAGCGGTTATTCACACCGTTGAATAACTCCATCACTGTGCGTGCTGTGTTTAATGAGGAAAATATCGCTTTTTTACTGCAAATTAATGACCGTACAGAAAGTCGCCCAGGTGAAGCGGTGAGTGAAGCGATTAAAGATGACGAGCTAGAGCTGCTCAGTGATGCCATAGCTATTCAATTGCCGAAACAGGGCGCTTATCAATTGGCTCCCGTAGTGGAAAAGCCCCTGTTTAGGCATGGTGATAAAGATCACCCCGTTACTCTTTGGTACTGGAATGCTGGGTCTGAAGAGCCAGTGCAAGCGCCAAGTAGTCTGTTATTAGAGGGGCATGGTCCCGATACGCCCCTGCAACCTCGCTTTGGAGATGACAGCTTGCTGGTGCAGCAACAATGGCAAGATGGTCAATGGCAGATCATTATGCAGCGACCTAGAACTGGCAGTGAGTGGGGAGATATGGAATTCGTAGAAGGCCAATTTATTCCGATCTCTTTTGCCAGTTGGGATGGCAGTAATGCTGAGGTAGAGGGGCGCCGATCTTTGACCAGTTGGCATTGGCTTCTGTTACC
>JAAERS010000402.1 GCA_024230095.1 Gammaproteobacteria bacterium
ATGAGGCGCTTGGGTGTTCACTTGATTGGGACGGCGCAGAGCTACAGCAGACAAAGAACGGCGGTATACATTACGCCTTTAAGTGTAGTGAACCAATGAGGCAGGGATCGGATCTGTTTGGCATTAAAGGGTTCGATACCAGAGCAAGCATCAAGGGGTATATAGCAACAGGCAAAGGCTATACGGATATTAGCCTTAATGGGTTTGATAATGAGCTAACTGAGGCGGATCTGTTACCAGCTCTACCAGCTGAGGCTATAGACAAGCTGGCTAATAGGGTTGTGGCTGTTGTCGATAACGACTTATCGGACTTAGAACAGGCGATAGCAGAACAGCCCAGTGAGTTTAGCAACGATGAGATCGCCGCTTACCTTGCCGCCTTGGGCGATGAGTACGCAGAGGGTGACTATTGGCTGAAGGTCGGGATGGCCCTATACCACGAGACGAAGGGTAGCGAAGAGGCGTATATGCTATTCGATGCTTTCTCGCGCCGTTGCCCCAATAGCTATGACAGCGACATGAACCGCAGGCGCTGGGAGTCGTTCGGTAAACCTAATGCGAACCCGATAACCTTCGCCAGTGTTATCCATTGGGCAGGTGGCCCTAGCGTATTGGATCAAGTGAAGTATGAAGATCTTAAGTCAAAGCTCGATGACTGCGCAACCATTGGCGACATTGAAAAGGCAATCAAGGCTATTAGCAGTGAGCAGTTAAGCAAGATCAACATTGATATGCTGGCCAAGGTCGCGCAGGACAGATACAAGCAAGTCACTGGCACCAAGCCTGGACTTGGTATCATTAAAAGTAACTTTAAACCGCCGGCAGTTAAGCGTGAAGTGGTGGCCAGCAGTGGCGGTGACTTTGTGGATGATTATGTCTTTATTACAAGCACAGACAAATACTTTCACAAAGAAACAAAAGCGCAAATGAGCGAAAAGGCATTCGATACACAACACAATCGAATGACACCGCAGGACGAAGAGAACAGGATCACGGCCAGCCGATATGCTGAGCGGGCGATCCACTGCGTAGAATCAGATATGTATGCGCCAGCGTTCGGCGAGTTGTTCACGCATGAGAACCTTGAATACATAAACTCATATCGTAAAAGCCTATTGGTCGCTACACCGGCAGGCGAGACGGACATCATCCAAAGGGTGAGGGCGCACGTTGCGCACTTGCTTGTGTCAAAAGAACAGCAAGAGATATTGATCAGCTATTTAGCCCATTGCGTGCAATACCCAGGCAGGAAGATCCACTGGGGCATAGTGTTACAGGGCGTTCAGGGCGATGGTAAATCATTCTTTGCAGAGATGATGCAGCACGTCATGGGCAAGAACAATGTTAGGACGTTGG
>JAAERS010000403.1 GCA_024230095.1 Gammaproteobacteria bacterium
CATGTTTACCATGAGCGCCGACCCAGACCTGCACGCTTTGGACTATACCGTGGCCGAGATATTGGGTGATACCATCAGTTTTGATGCGGCAACGGCAGACGACACAAAGTGGATACAGGCAAATCAAGATGGCCATGGCGGTTGGGAGTCTTATGACGATCCGTATAACGCCATGGTTCAGCGGATGGTTTTTCGTGAAAGTGCAGACTCAGGTACTTATAATCAGGATGAAGGAGCATGGGAGTACACATCCGGTGCGTACCGCTACGAACTCAGTGGTATGGGCAGGGATGACGTCCTTAGGGGTGGCGATAATAATGACCGTTTTTATAGTGATCCAGGTGATGATCTCTATGACGGTCGGACTGATAAAAAAGGTGACTGGTGGGATGCCTGGAACAACGGTGATGTTGTCCAGTATGACGGTTATCAGGCGCGTTACACCATCAGTGGCCCACTAACAGACGATGACGCTGGAACGGTCACCGGAATTATTGGCGGGCAGGCATATTTTACTGTTACTGATAGTCTGGCTATGGAATATGGTGGTGATGGTACCGATACATTGGTCAATATCGAACGTATTCAGTTCGGTGATCAGGACTACTTTCTGCAAATTCGAGATATGACCAATGACTGGGATTCGAACTCGCGTCTGATTGGTACCTCTGGCGACGATGACTTCCTCAGCTATACCACCGAGGACAAGGATTATTTTATTAACCCGGGCGCAGGTGACGATCTGGTGGTGGGTAAGCAGGAAGGTGGTGACAACTCGAATACTTGGGGCGATGCCGTTGTTTATGACGGCTCAGCCAGCTATTTTGATATTGCTGTTGCTCAAGTCGCTTTTGCTGATTTGGCGCCGCATATGGAAGACGCCCTACGGGCACGTTTTAGTGACTCTGATAACACTAATAATGTCACCGAAACCATCATGCAGGTCACCGTAACTGACCGGCGTGATGATGATTCTGGTGGCATGGGTGTTGATACCTTGTATGGTATTGAACGCATCGAATTCCAGTCTAATGGTGACTTTACAGCCTATGACATTCTGCCCACACAGCAGGATTGGGATGGTGACGGTTTGGTAGACGAATTCCGCGGCACCGGCTTTGGTGATCACTTTGTGGGTGATGCTGGTGATACTTGGATTCATGCGGGCGGCGGTGATGATGTCATCATTGCCGGTGACGGGGCGGATGCTATCGATGCCGGTAGTGGCAATGATTTTGTTCATGGCGGTGCCAGCGGCACGGTGGATGAATGGGGTTGGGGCGGCCGTGATGAGGTAATGTTCCACGACGCACCCTATGCCAGAGTTGAGGTTGAAGGCATCAAGGTGGTGCTGGATGACAATGATACGCCAGTGACCAATGCCGATGGGCAATGGATAATTTATGAGTATGCTGGTGATCAGGCTCTGAACTCCAAAGTGGTAAGTATCAGTAGTGATGCTGCTCCAGTGACAGCGGTTGCGGGCTTCTTGGTAACGGATACCCTGCCTGGAAATGAGACCGGATCGATTGGTACCAATATCGTCGTTGATGTGGAGGCCATGGGCTTTTCCGATCAATTCCTTGACCTTGAACCCATGTCCAGTTCGTCGTCTTGGACAGATTGGTATACCGGTGAGACCTTTGTGGAAAGCTATGAGCGGGGTACGCCGTTTGCCGATACCATAACAGGTGCCAATGGCTCGGATACGCTAGAAGGCGAAGCGGGCAATGATTACTTGCAAGGTATGGGCGGTGGTGACCGCATGCGCGGCGGCACTGGCCACGACCTGATTGATGGTGGTGCCGATGGCAGCAGTGGTGATCCATGGCGTGACATGGATGTGGCGGAGTACAGTGGCATCGAAGCTCGCTATACGGTCTATACGGTTAAAGTCGAGGTGGATGATGCCACCGGCAAACCCACTGTCACCGACGGTAAATACCAGATATACGATACCGGCTCGGAGATGACCGCGAATGACTTAGCGGCCCTAAGTAATTTCAGCATTAGCCAATCGGCTGTGCCAGGCACAAGCGATACTAGCTTAGCCACGGCCTTTGTGGTGTCAGATGCCCTGACGTCGGCACTGGGTGGCCACGGTAATGATTTGTTGCTTAACGTAGAGCAGGCACAGTTCAGTGATGGCCAGATGGACCTTGGCTTTAGGGTTAACCGTTTCGACTGGGATGGCGATGACACCTATGACATGGTTGAAGTGATGGGTACCGACAGCGGCGACAATATGACTGCATCAGCCTGGGGCGATGGCACTGATGAGGATAGCGATGGCGAGTCCGACGATGTGGCCCTAGATAATGAGCTGCGTGGTAAAGGCGGCAACGACCATATCGAAGGTGGCTCTGGTGGTGATCGTATAACTGGTGGTGCTGGTAATGACTTCATTGACGGTGGTGCCAATGGCACGGCGGACAACTGGGGCTATGTGTCCAAGGATGAGGCCATTTACGAGGGTTCCAGCCGGAACTATACCGTGACAACCTACACTTATGATGCTTCCGTGGGTGCTGATAATGCGGCCTTGGAAACCGCAGTAACCAATACTGGTGCGACAGTAACACTGCAAAATGGACAATCCTATACTGTTATTGCGGACTCTTTGCCTGATGCCATGGGTGGCGCTGGCACCGATGTTATCACCAATGTGGAGTTCTTGGCCTTCCAGGATGCCTTTGTACCTTTGGCGATGGAGGAGTGGATTGATTACCGCACCGTTGATGGCCAACAGGTGGAAGTAAGACGCTTTGTTAACGGCACCAGTGGCGATGATACGGTGACCGGTGGTGATGGTAATGATGACCTGCAAGGTAACGAAGGTAATGACACGATCAATGGTGGAGCTGGTGGTGACTATATTGTCGGGGGACTCGGTGATGATGTTATTGATGGTGGTGCCGACGGTATCGATGAGTGGAATGGTCAGATTATTGGTGACCGGGTGCGCTATGAAGGCGATTATTCCCAGTTTGAGATAGAAGACTCTCTGGTCGACGGGGTGGTGACCCTGACGATTACGGATACCGATCCTGATGGTGAGGGTGAGGATACCCTGACTAACGTGGAGATCATTGAATTTGATGATCAGGTTATTCATGTTGGTGTCGAGCAGTTCTCCCAGTTCCAGCAAGATGGCACGACAGTGCGTCAGATTGATTACATGGGCTCCATTTTCGGTGACACCATTACTGGCAGTTCCGTATCTGAATACATGGATGGTGGCAAGGGAGCGGACACCTTGCTGGGCATGGGTGGCCCTGACCGGTTTGATGGTGGCGCTGGTAATGACACCATCCGCGGTGGTGAAAACGGCTTTGATGAATGGGGTAACCCGGGTGAAGACGTTGCCCAATATACGGGCGATGAGAGTCGTTACGAAATCGTTCATTATGATGCCGCCGGTGAACAGGCAAGCAGCTATCAGGCTGATGGCTATATGACTGTTGAAGACAGCAATACTACCGAAGGCGAGAGTGAAGGCACGGACAAGCTATATGGTATTGAATCCATTCAGTTTGGTGATGGCTTTGTCAGTTTCTTTACCACCAATACCTTTGTTGATTTTGATGGCGATGGCATCGCTGATGTGGGTGATCAACGCGGTACCTCAGGTAATGATGAACTGATGGGTGATGCCATTGATGAAAAACTCGATGGTGCGGCCGGTGATGACATTATTTTCGGTAATGGCGGCGCTGACTTCCTCCGACCAGGATCAGGTGTAGACTACATTATTGGTGGTGCTGATGGTGTGGCTGATAAGTTGGGCCGCCAGGCACCCGATGTGGTGGAACTGGAACTGAATCAGTCTGATTACGAGATTACTACCACGGGGCTATGGTTTGCCAAGGATGCTGATGATGCCTATATCACGGGTGACGATGGTACTCCCACTCTCTATACAGATCTGGCTGACATGGCGGCCGGGGCAACGGCTATTGATGTAGTTAGATACCATAATGATGCGAATGACGATGGTGAGCAGGATGAGGGTGAGGATCTCAATTATGTTGCCGAAGTCGAAGTAGTTGAGTTCAAGGATGGCGTTGGTCGGTTTGAAGCCGAGGTCTTTGCTGAGGACTTTGATTATGATGGCGTGGCCGATGTAGCAGACTTGGTGGGTGCTTTAGGCGCAGATACCTTTACTGAGGCCGGAATTGATACTGCGCTCCTGCCGGAGTGGGTGGATGCGGTGGCGCTGTTTGCAGCGGACAACTTCATTAATGGTGGCGCTGGTGCCGACATCATAGAGACCGGCGCTGGCGATGATATGATTGAAACTGGCGCTAAAAGTGGCGACGGTGGCGACAAGGTGGATGGCGGCGTCGGTAATGATACCGTCTATATGGCCGGTAGTCAGGATAATTGGACTAACACCGCTGGTAGCGGTGATTATGCAGGCTATACCGAGTGGACCAACAGTAATGGCACTGACACTGATGATACGGATGATTATACGGTTTACTTGAAAAACGTCGAAGGTCTGGAATTTGCTGATGGTTTCCTCGGACTGAACAAAGTAGAGCTGGAAATAGACTCGGATGAAGATGGCGTTATCGATGAATATGTGGTCAAGGGCACGGATAACTCTACTGGTGATGAGGAAACCCTGGCCACGATGCAGCAGGGCACCTATACCGATACCATTGATGGGGGCGCCGGTGCCGACTTTATCAACACGGGTGACGGAGGAGATACCCTGATTGGTGGCCGTGGTAGTGATTTCATGATCGGTGGTCAGAATAACGGCACTGATGAAGCCGGTAATGAATTGGTAGATACCGCGGTCTATTCGGGCCGCAATACTTCAGCCGATACCGATGGTGATGGCACCGCTGATGTGTCGGCCCAGTACGCTGTTGCTAGTGCCGGTGTGGCAGTTCTTAGTGCTGTGGATGCTACTACCGGTGAAGAGACCTTCCTTGATCTGGATGAAGATGGCAAACCCGATATATTTACTTCGGCAGAAGCGGTCTATGTTGCTGAGGCCAGCGAGGCCAACCAGACAGTGGCCGCTGCCAATGCTGGTGATATTGACGGTGATGGCACCGCTGACACGGTTCTACTGGGAGCGGTAGACGGTGTGGGCGGCACTTATTATATTGATGAAGATCAGGATGGCAGTGCCGATATATTTGACAACCGTGATGATGGCGATTTTAGCGCTACGGATATGGATCTTGCTGTCGCCCACCAACTGGTGAACGATTCTGGTACTAGTATGCACTTTGATGTCGAAGAAGTGGAAAAGGTCTTTAGCGTGACCACATCCGATGGTGATGGTGATGGCACAGTCAATGAGGTCGGTGATGATGAAACGGATTACTTGATTGGCGTGGAAACACTCGAATTTACCGATGCTGTGGTCAATCTGGGTGTCACCACCACCACGGAAACCACCTTCTCCATTGCTACGGGTATCATTGACTTGAATAACTTCAAGGGTTCTGATTTTGTTGATCATCTGCATAGTGATACCGGTACCGATATCATGACTGGTGGTTCAGGTCTGGATGAGTTCTGCTTTGAAGCTAGCAATGGCGCTGATCAGATTCTCGATTTTAACGTTACCGGCATTGATACAGATGACGATGATACGGCGGATAGTTTTGAGAAAATACTCATTGAGCGAGATGCGAATGGCAGCGGTATTACCACTTCGACTAATGCTCTGGCTCGGGTGACATCGACGGCTGATGGTGCCTTACTGAATCTTGGTGATGGTAATACGGTCTTGCTGGCGGGTATTGATTCGGATGATCTGAGCACGGATCATTTTGAAATTGTCGACTCGGTAATGTTGGATCTGATGTAAGGCAAGTAAGCCTAAAATACAAGAAAAATAAAGGAGAACACGATGGTAGATGCAGTTAATTCCATAGCGTCCAACCCGTCTGCCATTACCTTGCAGAGTGCCACCACAGACAATTTGAGCAGTACCTCTGATATTGACTATTTCAAGGTACAGGCCACAGATATTACTTCTGCTTCCCTGCTTACGGTTGATTTTACCGGCCTGTCATCCAGCACTAATAACAACGAGTTTAAAATTTCCATCGTTGATGCCGATGATACTGAGCTGGCTACAACAACCTCTGGGGTCAGCACCAGCCTTTCTTATCAGGTTTCGGCCTCCACCCCCTATTACATTAAAGTGGAGTCAGGGGGGGCGGCTAATACGTCAGACTATTCCGTATCAGCGTCAATTACCAGCACTTCGGAAGTGGAAGGGACCAATGGCAACGACAGCCAAGTCAGGGCCAATCACCTACTGGAAAATGTTTCTTTTAGCGGAGGGTTGCTGGATAAAACTACAGGGGAGGTTGACGCTGATGATATTGATGTTTATGCCTTTACCACCAATGAAGCCGGCAGTGATGTTTTGGTTACGGTTACCGCTGGCGCGACATCGGCTAGTACTTTTTATACTATCAAACTCACTGACCATAATGGCCAGACTATCAAGGATAGCGGTCAGACTTCACAGGATACAACGGTAGCGGGTAACGCTGCGGGTAGTTTGGCATTTACTGTTACTGAGAGTTCTGGTAGCACGCCCCAGGGCACTTATTTTCTTACGGTACAGGCCAATGATACCACGACCTTTGCCGCCTCTGATGAGACTGGGAAAAGTTACTCCATTGCCCTTGCGGGTACATCCAAAGCATCAAGCACAGCGGGTACCCATGACTACAATACGGCGCCCGTGGTCACCATGGGTGGTGTTGCGTCGGGGGCTTCACAAAAAGACAGCAGCGAAACCCTGTCGGTCAATATCGGCTCTTATGTTAGCTTAAGTGATATAGTCAGCGTAACCGATGCCGATGGCTCCAGTACCACCAATGGCACTATCAGTACCTATGTGGTGGGCTTGTATGATACCAGCACGCCGGTGACTTATTCTGGTTCTGAGACCACTTACGATGGTTATATCAGTTACGGTGATACACCCGATTATGCAGTGGGGTACGCAACACAGGGAGCCGGTTTTCTGAATGCCCTCACGGCAGCCGAATTCGCCTCGGCTAAATACTATGCCGGTACCGGTACCAATACGCA
>JAAERS010000404.1 GCA_024230095.1 Gammaproteobacteria bacterium
ATACCAACGCCCAGCGCTGGGTGAATCTTGTTCAGACATGGTCATTACCTTATCGATTTTATCAACGGTCTTCACAACCTATTGTACGACTTGTTGCACGGCCATGGCTATCCTTGTGCACCAAAAGTCACCCCACTTTAGTGTTACCCTTAAGGTCTACATCTTCATAACGACCAGTGCCATCATCGAGTTTGCATCGGCCGGCTAGTTTAGCGCTGATGTTGGCATTCTGACTGCCAAAATACCGGCATTGAGTTTATAAAATTTCACCACAAAACAAAGCCAGATCCTCGAACACACGGCTATTGGAGGTGGTAGAGTAAGTGTCTTCAAAACCACTATCCACATAGGGTATATACAACTCAATTAGACCCAAGGGGGTTAATTGGCGCATCAGGGCTAGTGGGCGCTTGTCCGGGTTTTCGGCTTCAGCATCGACTAGAATAAATGCCGAGCCGTTGACGAGCATGCGAACACTAGCGCGGGTTGAATACTGCATGGGCTGCGCATTAGCAACGTCAATCAATTGCTCAGGCCTACTAAACACGGCACCATTGGGGACAATTACAAACGCCTGCAGCTGACGGTCCACATCACACTCCAAACCAAGGTACGAGGTGCCACTTTCTGACAGAATATACACCTGTAAAAAATCATACCCTCGTTCATCCTGTGCGTGAGTAATACTAATATTGTCAAATTCAGTGGTGGATATCACCTCGGCTTGCGTTGGCGATACCACCAATATTAGCGCTAAACCTGCCACTTGAAGTAACCCGCTCAGCAATCTATTAATATTTGATAACACGGCACAGCCTCTTTTCAATTATTTAACAACAGGTGACCCATAACAGCCACTATGGCAGCAATAAAACGCCTTGTAAACCTATGTTTATTGGTCGCAGCAAGGGCTGAATTCTATTACAATATGAGGCCCCAGCGTACTCAGGAACCAACTGTGCCTACCATCCCCAGACGTATTCAGTATCTACTGACTTTAACGGCCTTGTTGTTTGCTATGCAAGTGGTGTTTCGAGGGCTATTTTGGGCTTTCCTGTCTGACCTACCTATGGCCGCAGAACAACATCTATTACAAGCTTTTTGGGTAGGCATTCGATTCGACTTGCGGGTGGCATTGTTAGCCGCATTGTGCACCATTCCCTGGCTTATCATACCGCGTTTTAACGCCGTCAATTATGCCTGGCTTATGACCACTTTAAGTCGCTGGGTAGGACTAATACTGCTGGCCATATTGTGTATTTATGTGGTTGATGCTGGTCACTACCTATACCTGACTAAACGTTTGGATGCGTCCGTGATTCGCTTTAGTAGCAACCTAAAAGAATCCAGCTTGATGGTCTGGCAGTCCTATCCCGTCATTTGGATACTGCTCGCCATGACGGCTGTTTGGCTTACTACTTATAAACTACACCAGAAGTTTGTGCTTACCATTTTACAATATAGCCCACGCCCTCAACGTTGGTGGCAGCGCTCAATAGCGGTGCTGTTATTTGGCGCTCTGCTACTATTGCTTATCTTGGGGCGCTGGTCGCTGGTGCCTTTGCGCTGGAATCATGCGTACTTCTATGGTGACGCTGAGGTCGCAGCTCTTGGCTTAAACCCCATGGTTTGGACTTATGACACCGCCAAATATACCAACAGCCAAATCAGCAAAACAGAACTATCTACTCATTACCCTAGTCTGCAAAAATTACTGGGCACCAACCTGCCCTCCGATCACCATGCGGCCTTGGACCGCATATACACCCCCGTGGCTCCAGTTGTATCTGAAGATGCAACCCCGAATGTGGTTATTGTTTTTTTAGAAAGCCTAGGTAACAGCCATATTGGCGCCTATGGCAACCCTTTACAACCCACACCTAATATTGACGCACTCATTAAACAATCGCGTTGGTACCCTCATTTTAATGTACCCGCACGCTCCACCGCTAAAAGTGTCTTTACCTCCATCACCGGCATTCCTGATGTGTCCGCCATTCGCACAGCCACTCGCAATCCATACATTACTCACCAACGATCTATATTTAACCATTTTGATGACTACAAGAAGTACTACATGTTAGGTGGTAGTGCCGGCTGGGCCAATATGAGCGCCACGGTGCACAACAGCATTACCGGTATCAAGCTATTCGAAGAAAAAGCCTGGCAGTCGCCTATTGAAGATGTGTGGGGCATAACCGACGGCGACCTATTTAAGGAATCGACCCAGATTCTCAGCAAGGCCCCAAAACCCTTTATGGCCTACATACAGTCGGCTGCCAACCATTCACCACACACCATACCCGAACATGTACCGGGTTTTGTGGAGAAAACCGCCAGCGAGCAAGAATTACAACAGGGCCTTTTCATCAACCAAGATCAGTACAATGCCGTGCGTTTAATCGATCACAATGTG
>JAAERS010000405.1 GCA_024230095.1 Gammaproteobacteria bacterium
AAGGCTTTGCCACAAGATGTGGCCAGTGTCATCGAATCCGATCTGGAACGAAGTGGGCAATTTAATGCCTTAAAGCGCTCGGCTATGTTGAGTTTTCCCAGTACGGAAGAAACAGTGCACTTTCGAGATTGGCGTTATCTGGCAACAGAATATTTAGTTATTGGCCAGGTTTTTCAGACGGAAAAAGGTTTCCGTGTGGAGTATAAGTTGTTTGATGTCGTTAAACAAAAGGTGATGGTCAGCGGTAATTTTAGCGGCGGCCGTGATCATTTACGCGCCTTATCACATAGTGTCAGTGATGCCGTGTATGAAGCTTTAACTGGCTTACGTGGTGCTTTCCGTACACGGGTGGCCTACGTGGCGGCCGAGAAAAAGGTGAATCCCAACTATTATCATTTACTGGTTGCAGATGCTGATGGTCACAACGCCAAAGTGATTTTAGAATCCAAACAGCCCATCATGTCTCCAAGCTGGTCTAGAGATGCAAGCAAGATTGCATACGTGTCTTTTGAGACGAACCGCCCGGCTATTTACATTCAAGATTTACGCACTGGTGAGCGTAATCGTATCAAATCATTCAAAGGCCTAAATGGTGCGCCCTCGTGGTCCCCTGATGGCAAAAAATTGGCTCTGGTATTGTCTAAAGACGGCAATGCTGAGATTTATGTTTTGCATTTAGAAACGAATAAGTTACAGCGCATTACTAAACATTATGGCATCGATACGGAGCCCTCGTGGACTGTTGATGGCAAGAGTATTATTTTTACCTCTGATCGGGGTGGTAAGCCACAGATCTATCAAGTGGAATTGGCGACTAAATGGGTAGAACGTTTAACCTTTGATGGTGATTATAATGCGCGAGGCAGTTTGACTTATGATGGACGGTTTTTGGTATTGGTAAGTCGCCATGATGGTCGTTTCCATATAGCCGTGCAAGACCTTAAGCGCGGCACCATGAGCACGTTGACCCAGTCTAGCCTAGACGAATCGCCCACTGTGGCGCCAAATGGTTCGATGGTTTTATATGCTACAGAATCTGGCGGGCAGGACATTCTGGCCGCTGTGTCCATTGATGGTCGAGTAAAGTATAAGTTGCCAGCGACATCCGGTGTGGTGAGAGAGCCAGCCTGGTCGCCATACCTAAGTGATTAATAGAAATTAAAGATTTAAGTTGCTATTAAGAGATTAACTTGTGAAACAGCCATTGCCTGCTAGAATTATTAGCAAAAATGGGGTTGTTTCTAGATCAACTTAGGGGTATATCCCCTAGTTAGGAGGCCGCGTTGTGTGCTACAATTGGCCCCGAATTTTTACCGTTGGCCCATTTAAATAGGAGCATCAAAATGCGCATGGGAAACCGAAGCAAAATACTAGCCGCAGGCTTCATGATGACACTGCTGGCTGCATGTAGTAACCAAGATACCACTACAGATAGTTCCGCTAGTACGCAAGCCGCAGTTAGCGGTGCAGAAACAACAGCTGCCGATCAACTAACTGCTGAACAAGAGGCCAATAAACAGGCTGCTGCTGCCGCAGAACAAGCGGCTATTGAAGCGGCTAAGGCGCAAGCTGAAGCTGAGGCCGAAGCTGAAGCCGCCGCTGTCGCCGCTGCAGTACAGGCCGAACAAGCCGCCCAAGCCGCCCAAGCTGCCCAAGCTGCCCAAGCTGCTCAGGCTGCCCAAGCCGCTGAAGCTGCTCAAGAAAAATCTATTGAAGCAACTAAGGCATTAGCCCATATTATTTACTTTGATTTTGATCAGTCCACTATACGGGCTGAATTCCGTGAAGTGTTAAACGGCCATGCTGCATTTTTGGCCCAAAATCCTGGGGCCCGTATTGTGCTCGAAGGCCATGCTGATGAACGCGGAACTCGTGAATACAACATGGCGCTAGGTGAGCGTCGTGGTAACTCTGTTAGTCGTTACCTAGTGGTTCAAGGTGTCTCTGTCGATGCGATCGAAGTGGTTAGCTTTGGTGAGGAACGTCCAGTAAACGAGGGTCACAACGAGTCTTCTTGGTCTGAAAATCGTCGTGTCGAGATTCGTTACGCTACTTACCAGTAAGCCAGAGGCACCGTCACAAGCCTGCCTACTCTGGTTGGCTTTACCTCGGTATATGTGATTGTTGTTATACCATCGTTCTGGCCCGCTGGAGCGGTGGTTTTGTTTTTTTAAGGGAAGTGATCCATGCATTTCATAAAATTCTCTAAGGCGACTAAAACTGGCCTTTATGCCTGTCTTTTCTGTTTTAGCCTGCCGCTGTCTGCTGATACAAAAGTATTGGTGCCAATAGAAGACCTTTCTGAACCTACCCCTGCCGCACAAATTCAAGCCCGGGCACAACAGCAGACACAACAGCAGACACAACAGCAAAACGCCAATACTGAGTTATTCATGTTATTGGAGTCATTGCAGCAAGAAGTGGCTTCAATACGAGGGCAGATGGAAGAACTGACTTTTAAGTTGCGCCGCATGGAGCAAAATCAAAAAGACCGTTACATGGACTTGGATCGCCGGATTGCCGATCTAAATGCAAAAACAGCCGTACTGGCAACGCCAAAGCCGTTAGCAACGCCGACTGTTGAGCCTTCGACACCGGTTGAAACCACGCAACCGAAGGTTGAGGTGCCAGTGGTCGACCCGGCACAGCAACAAGCCGATTACAAAGCCGCTTTTAACCTGATTCGCAGTAAGGAATACAAGCAGGCTGTTGATGCATTGCAGATGTTTGTTGCCAATTACCCCAATGGTGCGCTGACCGGAAACGCTTACTATTGGTTAGGTGAAGTTTATATGGTTGAGCGTCAAACAGAATTAGCGATCGATCAATTTAGTAAGGTCATTAGCCAGTTCCCAGAGCACCGTAAAGTGCCTGATGCCATGTATAAAGCCGGCCGTGCTTGGGTTAAGTTGGGTGATACGGTGAAAGGGCAGCGCTTATTAGACCGGGTTATCGAATTATACCCGGATAGCTCTTCCGCTCGCTTAGCGCGAGAATTGAAGTGACTCTAAAAATTTAGCCATAGGGCCAACCAAGCCGGTAACGAGTTAGAGATGGATACTATGACCACAGCTCAAAATGACAGCGTATTAATGAGCGAACAAGATATAGCCGATCGCGTGCTAGTACAAGAACACCTAGCCCATGAACACCTTGCTAAGCAGCTTGATACGAATAATACTTCGGCTATTAAGGCGCGTATTAAACGTCTTCTGCAAGAGCAAAACGCCAGTTTAGTCGCGCACTATTACACGGATGCGGTATTGCAGGAGCTGGCCGATGAAACTGGTGGCTGTGTATCGGACTCTTTGGAAATGGCCAAATACGGTAATCAAAGCAGCGCTTCGACCCTAGTGGTAGCCGGTGTTCATTTCATGGGCGAGACGGCTAAGATTTTGAATCCAGAAAAGCGCATTTTGGTGCCAACGCTGGAAGCCACCTGTTCGCTGGATATTGGCTGTCCTGCGGCCGAGTTTAGTGCTTTTTGTGATGCTCATCCGGATCACACGGTGGTTGTCTATGCGAATACATCAGCGGCGGTTAAAGCCCGTGCCGATTGGGTTGTTACCTCGGGCATTGCGCTACAGGTGGTCGAACATCTGGCGGCGGAAGGTAAGCCCATTATTTGGGGGCCAGACCAACACCTTGGACGCTATATCGCCAATCAAACAGGCGTTGATATGGTGTTATGGCAGGGTTCTTGTATTGTTCACGAAGAGTTTAAGGTCAAAGGTATTGATAACCTTAAACACATCTACCCTGATGCCGCCGTATTGGTGCACCCAGAATCACCTCAAGCTATGGTGGATATTGCCGATGCTGTTGGCTCAACTACGCAGTTGATTAAAGCCGCGCAGAAAATGCCGAATGAACATTTCATTGTAGCTACTGACCGTGGCATCTTTTATAAGATGCAACAGGCCGCCCCAGGCAAAACATTTTTAGAGGCACCAACCGGTGGCAGTGGAGCTACTTGTCGTAGTTGCGCCCATTGCCCATGGATGGCCATGAATGATTTGCAAAAAATCGAGCATGTGCTGCGCACGGGTGCCAACGAAATCCGTATTGATCCCTCTTTGCGGGCGGCAGCTTATAAGCCGTTAAAGCGCTTAATCGATTTCCAGCCCAAGTAACTTCAGCTGCTTGATATCTAAAGTGAAGTGCCTGTACAGCGTTACTATGGCGCAACTGATAGGTTAAGTTTAGGTTGGTGAGGGTGTTTCTTTGTTCTCGCCAGACGCAATATTTTTGATCATGAAGCC
>JAAERS010000406.1 GCA_024230095.1 Gammaproteobacteria bacterium
CTCTTCGTCCTTACAAGGTAGGTGGCCCAACTTCTTGGTGATAATACCACCGATAGTGTCAAATTCATCTTCACTGAAGGTGGTCTCAAAATGCTCATTGAAGTCATCCACGGGAGTCAGCGCTTTGACGATAAAGCCTTGGTCAGCAAAAGTTCGAATATTACTATCGTCTTCTTCAATATCGGTTTCGTCTTCAATTTCACCGACTATCTGTTCCAACACATCTTCGATGGTCACCAAACCGGCAACACCACCATATTCATCCAAAACGATGGCCATATGATTGCGATTGGTGCGAAACTCATTAAGCAGTACTGACAAGCGTTTACTCTCCGGCACAAACACGGGCTTACGCAAGATTGACTGAATATCGGTTTCTTCTATTTTGCTGTCAAAGGCCAAAGGCAGCAAATCCTTAGCCAACAATATGCCAACAATTTCATCTGGGTTTTCGCCCATTACTGGAAAGCGCGAGTGTGCCGTTTCTGTAATAGTTTGCATAAATTCAGCCGCACTCTGGTCGGCTTTAACGGTGGCCATTTGAGGCCGGGGAATCATGATGTCGCGCACTTGCATTTTCGACATCTGCATGGCGCCCTCGATGGTATCTAAGGCTTCTTTATCAAGAATTTGGTCTTCTTCGGCTTGGCGAATCTGCTCCAATAGCTCTTCTGAGTTACTGGCCCGGTCGCTAAAGAAAAGGGTGATACGTTGCAGCCAGGAGCGTTTTTCCTGACTGTTGGTCGACTGGTCGTCGTTCATGTAAATTCCTATCTGCCTTTAACCAAAGTACCAAATTGGCACACACTAAATTCTTGTTAAAGGATGTTGATGCCTATGAATTCATTTATACCCCTAACAATAGGGATTAGCAATGCCCATGGCAGCCAATAAAGCAATTTCCAAGCCTTCCATTTGCTCAGCTTCATCATCTTCTATATGGTCATAACCCTGCAAATGCAAGCAACCGTGAATCACCAAATGAGCCCAGTGTTCCATTGCCTCTTTATTTTGTTGGAGCGCTTCACGCTTCACTATGGCTGCATTAATCACCAAGTCTCCCAAGTAGCCCATACCCCCGGCCTCTTCAATCAATTCAGGTATAGAAAATTCAGCTTCAAATTCATCCATTTGTGCTGGAAAAGAAAGAACATTGGTAGGTTGATTTTTGCCACGATAATCAGCGTTGAGCTGCTGACTCTCGGCATCATCGACCAAGCGTATGGTAATATCAGACTGCGTTGTTTGCCCTTCAGAGGCCAAACTCACCCATTGTTGAAATTGCTCATGGCTGGGTAGGTCTTGCTCCTGGGTGGCAATTTGCAAATCGATCATGAATTCGTATCTTGCGCATTCTTTTGCTCATAAGACTCATAAGCATCAACAATACGCTGTACCAAAGGGTGGCGCACCACGTCGGCAGAATTGAAATAAGTAAAGCCAATATCATCCACACCTTGCAATACCTGCATAGCGTGCTTTAGACCTGAATGAGTGCCACGTGGTAGGTCAATTTGTGTCACATCACCAGTAATCACCGCTGTGGATCCAAAACCAATACGGGTTAGGAACATCTTCATTTGTTCACGGGTTGTATTTTGGCTTTCATCCAGAATTACGTAAGAACCATTCAAGGTACGACCACGCATATAGGCTAGTGGTGCAACTTCAATGACATTCTTTTCAATCAAGCGGCCGACCACTTCAAAGCCCAGCATCTCATACAAGGCATCGTACAAGGGGCGCAAATAGGGATCAATTTTTTGTGCCAGATCACCAGGTAAGAAACCCAATTTCTCACCTGCTTCGACTGCTGGGCGTACAAGCAATATACGACGCACCTCTTCCCGCTCTAGCGCTTCTACGGCACAAGCCACGGCAAGATAAGTTTTACCCGTACCAGCGGGACCAATGCCAAAATTGATGTCTTTTTGACGAATCGAACGCACGTATTCCTGCTGCATATTGCCACGCGGCTTAATCGTCGCGCGCTTAGTACGAATACTTAAGCCAGCGGCTTGTGGTTCATTAGCTTTTTTAACACTGGTGGGCGTGGATGGGGTTTCTTCTTGCATAGTCTGTTTAGCTTCCACAAGTACAAGATGTACTCGCTCTGGTGTGATTTCTTGATTTTGTTGAGCGTCTCGATATAACTGTTGCAACACTCGCTCTACAGCACGTGCAGCCAGTATGTCACCCGCCACAAAAAAACGATTACCGCGGTTGCTTATCTGCACCTGAAAACGGTTTTCAATTAACTTTAAATTATCGTTCAGATAACCTTGTACATTAGCAAGGTGTTGAGGATTGTCTGGTAATAAGCAGAAATTGAGCCCAGACTCCTCTTGAGGAGCCGAGTTAGGATCAGTTAGACCATCTATGGATGGCTGTTTGGAAGTGGCCAAATTTAGGTTGCCTTAGTTTTGTGTGTGTAACCAGTCATACTGCTATTGCACCACGACTGAGGCAATGGGTGCAACCCCATGTAGCTCAGAAGTTACTAATTCTCCGCGTAAAGAATGAGGAAATGCCTCGAGTATGCGCACTTGAGCAAATTTACCTATCAGGTCCACTTCATCACAAGCGAAGTTGACCACTCGGTTATTTTCCGTACGCCCTGACAGCTTTCCAGGATCTTTTTTAGAAAAACCACTCACTAATACCCATTGCAAACTACCTTCCATAGCACGACTGATATCAAAGGCTTGCTGGTCGATACGGCGCTGCAAAATATTCAAGCGCAACTTTTTGTCTTCCAACGTGGTGGTGTCTGGCAGGTCCGTAGCGGGGGTACCTGGGCGTGGGCTATAAATAAAGCTAAAAGACATATCAAAGCCAATGTCGCCGATCAAATCCATGGTGGCTTGAAAATCAGCCTCCGTTTCTCCTGGAAAGCCAATGATGAAGTCAGAAGAAAAACAAATATCTGGACGCAATTTACGAATACGCCTCAGCTTGGACTTGTATTCCAAGCAGGTATGACCACGTTTCATGGCCATAAGAATCTTGTCTGAACCGGATTGCACAGGCAGGTGTAGGTGACTTACAAGCTCAGGCACTTGGGCATACGCATTAATCAAACTATCCGTAAATTCCACCGGATGGCTAGTTGTAAACCGAATACGGTCAATACCATCAACAGCCGCGACAAGAGTGATCAATTCAGCTAAATCAACCACATCACCGTCGTCGCTATCGCCTTGGTAGGCGTTAACATTTTGACCCAACAAATTAACTTCACGCACCCCCTGTTCAGCTAGCTGGTTTACTTCCAACAAGACATCCGCTAACGGGCGGCTAACCTCTTCACCACGGGTATAAGGTACCACACAGAAGGTACAGTACTTACTACAGCCTTCCATAATGGAAACAAAAGCCTCTGCGCCTTCTACCTTGGGTGCAGGTAAACGATCAAATTTCTCTATTTCTGGGAAACTCACGTCCACAATACCCACGGCACCAGCATCGGTAGCCTCAATCATTTCAGGCAAACGGTGCAATGTTTGTGGACCAAAAATCATATCAACGAAGGGCGCACGCTTCTGAATAGCCTGACCTTCTTGACTCGCAACACAACCACCAACGCCAATTTTTAAGCTGGGATTAGCTTCTTTAAGCTTGCGCCAACGGCCTAATTGATGAAACACCTTATCTTGGGCTTTTTCACGAATTGAGCAGGTATTGAGCAACAAAATATCGGCCTCTTCTGGCGTATCTGTTAGCTCCATTTCATGGCTTTCACCCAACAAATCGGCCATACGCGAAGAATCATATTCATTCATCTGACAACCATGGGTTTTGATAAAGAGTTTTTTGCTCATTGGCTCACCTGTATTTTGGACGCCGCATTATACATCAAGGACACCATTTCAGGGAATTGCTGCATCATCAAAACAAGCCTAACAATCTAAAGATATAAACCAGTCAGCCACAAGCTGGCATTAATACTGAAAAAAGCAGCGATAGTAGTAGGAACCACTATCGCGGCCGCCTCACTGCCTAGCCCAAAACGGGTAGCAATAATAGGAAAGATACCAAACATGGGGGCACTGGCACTGACAATACCTATGGACATCATCACCGGATCAATACCTCCAACCAATAAAAAACCAGCTGTCACCAACAGCGGGTGCAAGATAAGTTTCGCCGGCATCACCGTTAACAACGGTTTGCGCATAGTGCCAAGCGGCACGCCAACTAACATACCACCCAAAGCAACCAAAGCAACCCCGCTCACCGTAACCGCCAGCATATCCACCACCCGAGTAAATACCACAGGTAACGGCATGTTTAACAAGGAAGCCAATGCGCCCGCCACTATAGCAATCAAAATGGGATTCTTCACTAGCGGTTTAAAGCTATCCAACACTCGCTCCGACCAGGGCTTGTGCTCCTGACCACTAGACTCTGCCAAGAACAGACTCAAGGGAAGTATTACAAAAGTCTCTACCATCAACATTAAGGCCACAGGCACAGCCGTTTTTTCGGCACCGTATAGCAGGATCAAAATAGGCAAACTCACCATCAAGGTATTGGAGAAACTACTACCCAAAGCCCACATGGCACAGCGCTTTCCGTCTTCCATGAACAGCCAACGACCAAAGGCATATACCAAGCAAAACGAAGCCAATGAGCCAGCCCCATAGGCCAGAAAATAGTCTGCCTGAAACAGCTCTGTCATAGGCTTGCTGCTGACTGACCGAAACAACAAAGCCGGTAACGCAAAATAAATGGCAAAAGCCGCTAACGCTTTATTGGCATCGCCAGGAAGGAAGGATTTTTTGGTTGCCCAAAACCCCAAAGCGATAAGCAAAAAAATAGGGAGCGTGATACCCAAGATGTGCAGCAAGCCTGCCATAAAATCCACAACTTAAAATTAGTTAACTTGTGAATTATTGCACAAGCTAGCAGCGATAAACAACAATTAAGCCCAGCCCATACCCAATCAAGCATCAGCATTACCAACGAGCTGGCTGGATAGCAATTGGCAACCAACCAATAATCACAGAGGCGCTATTTAGTGCATCTATAACATATGGATAGTGGAAGTTGAACTGCCAAAAAACAGCCCACAGCCACAACAAACCAGCACTTATACCTGCAACTAGCAACAACCATTGTGAGAGACGAGCAGGCATAGGAGGCATTCTTATCCATTAATAACAGTTCCCTATATATCGTCCAAAAAAGCAAAATATTTAGTCGCCTGCCATGATTTCAATATCTAGCCAAACACGTACACCCATCAATAAAACAGCAACAGAAAACAAACTGCTCATCACGCTCAACTATGCTTTACCTAGATTGCCACACCCACTTGCAGCCCCTCTAAAATGGCTTCCTCCGCTGTTCTCGGTGTTAAACAGTCACCAATGCGCACTGCCTGATCATCATGGTCCGCAAAAGGGTCATAGGATTCATGCCCCATGCACAGTATCAAACCATCTACATGGGTCACAGTGCGAGCACTGTCATTCCCAGTATGTTGTCCATAGACCGTATTATCATCATAGCCAAACAGGCGGAAATGAGGAATCATAATCACTTGCAGCTCGTACAAGCGGGCCACACTGGTATCTCTCACATAAGACTGCAACATATGACCCGCACTAAGCCCATTGGTGACCAAGGTCACCTGATAACCCTCTCGTGCTAAAAGTTCTGCCACCCCCAAACCAACCCAATCACCTCGCCAGTCGGCCACCACTAAGTGCTGCCCCGAGGGCCTTTCACCTTGCAATACCTGCCACGCATTGTTCACCTGCAAATCACCCATGGCCTGCAAAACTGGCATAAAGGGACGCGCCCCCGTTGCCACTAATACATCATCGCCCTGCTGCTGCCATTGTCGAAACTGCTCACTGCTCACCGCTTGGTACATATGCAGTTTCACACCCGCTCGTTGCAGCTCCCGCTCAAAGTTGCCAATCAAACCGCCAAACTCACTGCGGTGTGGCAGTAGTTGCGCCAACCGCACTTGACCACCCAACTGACCCGTCTGCTCATAAAGATGCACCTGATGGCCACGCTGCGCTGCAGTCAAAGCCGCTTTCATGCCAGCAGGCCCAGCACCTATAACATGCACAATACGGGGTTGTTTGGTGACAGTTAACTGCCCATAGATAAGCTCACGACCAGATTGCGGGTACTGTATACAAGAAACTGGCAGGCCTTTATGAAAATGACCAATACAAGCCTGATTGCAGGCAATGCAAGCTCTTACATCATCCAATGCTTGGCCCTGTGCCTTAAGGGGCATGAGTGGATCACAAATAAGAGCTCGAGTCATACCACAAGCATCCATGGCACCAGCCTGCAATGCCATTTCGGCTTTTTGTGGCTGGTTCATGCGGCCTGCAACCAGCAATGGCACTTTAAGGTGCCGCTTCCAGTGGCTAGCCAGATTTTGCAGGTAGTCCTGTGCCACTGACATGGGTGGCACAATATGAGCTGCCCCCGCATAAGTATTAGACGTCCCTGCCGTCATACTGATGTAATCCAACTCGTCTTGTAACGCTTGCGCGGCCGACAAGGCTTCATCGGCTTGCAAACCACAAGCATCATATTCATCGCCACTGATACGCAAGCCCAGTGCGAAATCTGGCCCACAAGCTTCACGCACAGCGGCCACAATTTGACGCAAAAACAAAGCTTTATCTGCACCATATTGATCAGTACGCTGATTCACCGCAGAGCTAAGAAACTGGGCGGGCAAATATCCATGGCTAGCCACCACTTCAACGCCATCTAAGCCCGCTTTTTGCATGCGCATAGCAGCCTCAGCATAACCTGTCACAACCTCTTGAATCAGGCTTACCGACATGGGCCGTGGCATTTGATAGAAGCGTTCATTCGGTACGGCCGAGGCCGAATAGGACACTGGCTGCAAGCCATCTTTGGTCTCCATGATTTCCCGCCCCGGGTGAAACAACTGGCCAACCACTTTGCAACCATGAGCATGGACCGCTTGGGCCAACTTGGCATAACCAGAAATACAAGCATCATCGGTGGCCATCAATAGGTGAGAGGAATAACGTGCACTCTCATGCACGCCTGACACCTGCACAACGATTAGACCAACACCTCCAGCGGCTCTTGCTTCATGGTACGCAATAAGCGCCTCATTCACGAAGTCACTGGAAGGCAAGCAGGTATCATGGCCAGAAAAAAAAATACGGTTTTTAACCTGCACGGCTCCGATTTGTAGAGGACTGAACAAATGCTGAAAATGTGCGGCCATAATGTCATTTCCAAAGATTACTTACAAAGCCTCAAGCTAGCATGAGCCAGACTCTTTAGACAAGACAATGACTGGCATATATTGACCACCTGTATAGAACCTAGCCCTGAGGCTAGACTCTAGCTGGCAGCAGGGCAGAAGCAATCAACAAACACCCGTTTTGGCAGGGGGACGAATAGCAGCGGGCACCGCCTCTTGATCCCAGTAACCAATCAATATACCGCGCCGAGCTGAATCACCAATACGACTTGCCATGGTATCATCAGCTACAGCAACTCGGTTTTTTAGACCTGCCGTCCAATCCAGCATCAACTCACTCAAATACCCACGCTGCACAGCGTAAGCAGGATCACGCCCCAAATCAACCAGCTCCATGGGGTCTTCCTGTAAATCAAATAACATAGGCGCGAAACCCAAACAGTGAATGAATTTGTGGCGGCCATCAAAAATCATAGTTAAACGCGCATTATACTGATCGCGACCCAGCTTTTTTTGGGCAAATTCCAGGGCGGCATAATCACATTCAGATACCACATAATCATAACCCTTAAAGTCGCCACTGCGTAAAGCAGGCACCAAGGATTTACCCTCTAACCAATTCCACCGTGGTGTGCCGCCAGCCCAATCGACAAAGGTAGGCACCAAGTCAATGGCACACACTAGCTCGTCACATTCAGTACCTCGGCGATCATCAGCCTCAGGACTTGGGTCCATAATAATCAAAGGTATACGGGAAACTGGGTCATGGAATAAATCCTTCTCAGCCAACCAGTGGTCACCGTAATAGTCACCATGATCCGACGTAACAACGATCAAGGTATTATCTGCTTGGCCAACGGACTGCAAATGCTGGAACAAACGGCCCAAGTGATCATCCAACTCTTTTACCAAGCCATAGGTACCTGGCAAAGCATGGTTTCGATACTCATCAACAGCATAAGTTTTACTCTGATGGGTTTCAGTAAAGGCCTTGTAGACTGGATGGGGATCAACCAACTCTGTGTCTGATTTCATCACCGCCGGCAATTCAGCGCCCCTGTATAAATTATGATAAGGCGCCGGTGCCGCAATAGGCCAATGGGGTTTAATATAGGATAGATGCAAACACCAGTTATTTTCACCCAACTCAGAAATCATCTCCATCGCCCGATCAGTAGTATAAGCTGTTTCTGAATGAGCCCGATCAACCCGGGCCGGCAAGTGAGCATATTTCAGATACATGCCATTGCGTATCACACCATTTTCATCCTCCATGGCATTCGCCCAAGTAACCCAAGGATTGTCACCGTCGTAACCCAAACGGTTTAGATAATCAAAGTACGCGGGACGACTGGTATCATACCCGCCATCAACACCCAGAGTATGCAGGCCGTCATCGCGCTCACCTTTACCAAACCCGGCGTTGCCCAAGTAACTCCCCAGTTCAGAATCCGGATCCACAGCCAAGCGCTGCATACCCATAGTATCCGGTCGCATGTGGGTCTTACCCATCAAATAGGTATCCACACCGGTATCGGCCATGTGGTCAGCCAGCGTCAATTCATCGACGCGGTTGGCCCAGCCATTCCAAGTAGCACCATGAGAACGAACGTGGCGGCCCGTATAAAAAGATGCCCGTGAATTACCACAACTGGTGCCCTGAATATAACAGCGGTTGAACTTTACACCTCGCTGCGCTAAGCGGTCGATATTGGGTGTATCCACCACCTGATTGCCATAACAAGACAACGCATCCATGCGCATCTGATCAAGGATGATAAAGAGGACATTATTCTGTGACATGACGCTGACCTTTACTATTGATTGACCGCACACAATCGAAGTTGATTAACACGTTAATTACTCCAGCATACCGAGCCTACACCTTAAAATGCAAGCCATATCCAGCTAGAGTGACAAGTTGAATGAACACAAATCAGACCCACAACCAAAGCCTCTCGATAGCTATCCTGAGTATGCCATTTTCGCAGTCTAGTATATTTTTAATCTACAGTGCCAGTGAGCACAGCCCGAAAGCCGCCCTTAACAACATCCATAGCACTCAATTACTCTGTTAAAGGGATGCTTGAAAATAGTCATAAAAAGCTAACAGACGCTTTACATGGTCTCGTTTGTCTTTCCAAATTCATAAAATTAGCGTAAAATTTTCGTTTTAAAGAATAAACGAAAGGTTTTATATGACAGCTAATGTAAAAGGCAGCAAAGCGCGAGTTAGGCGGGCACAGATACTCAGCCATATACAAAACAAGGGCCGCGCCTCTGTTGATGAATTAGCAGCGATATTTGGCGCAACGCCACAAACGATTCGCAAAGACCTGAGCATCATGGAAGTCGAGGGGGGCATTATGCGCGTGCATGGTGGTGCCATGCTATTAGCTGGCAATGAGTACACCAACTATGAAGCACGTAAGGAAATGGCTAGTGAAGAAAAAAATCGCATGGGTGCAGCCTGCTCAAAATTAATACCAAACAACACCGTTATTGCTTTAAATGCAGGTACCACAACAGCCGCTGTAGCTCGCAATATCAAATACCATACGGGCATGAGAGTGGTTACTGACAGTGTACTTGTAGCCAATGATATCAAGTCTTTTATGGACATTGAGGTGCTGGTACCAGGAGGCGAAGTACGGCGTTCGGATGGTACTATTTCCGGACCCACTGCAGTTGAATTTATCAATAACTTTCGTTTTGATATTGCCATTATCGGCGCCGCGGCAATTGAAGACAGCGGTGCCCTACTCGACTTCAATCTGCATGAAGCTGCAGTGGTTACAGCGATGATTTCACACTCGCGCCATATTATCTTGGTTGCCGACAGCTCAAAATATGGACGCTCGGCCCCCGTACAAATAGGCCACTTGTCAGAAATTGATACCCTGGTAACGGATAAGCGATGTTCTCGCCCACTCCGGCAACTAGCATTGGAGCAAAGTGTTCGATTAATAGAAGCCTGACAACCCCTCCTTTATTTGCCCTGAGTCAAGCCAAGGCACTTGACTTTATTTTTGTTTTGTCTATTATTTAGAAAATAACGAAAATAAAACGCGCTTAACAATCAACTTAAAATCTCCATTTTTAGAGGCTGTAACAAAAAAGCGCAAGATCAGGTGAACGATGCCTTTCTTCTTTATGCTTCATATCTGGGTACGCCCATGTTGATGCCTGTACTTAGACTCTTTGCTGCAGTCAATAACCGCATACTGCTGATCTGTCGCTGGGTTGCTAGCATGGCCCTAGCCACAATGGTGGTGGTGATTTTACTGCAGGTGTTTTTCCGCTACGTACTAAATGACGCCATGGCTTGGCCAGATGAGTTTGCCCGTTTTCTTATGCTTTGGATGGCGTGTTTAATGGCCCCCTCAGCGTTTAGATGGGGTGGTTTCGTGGCCATTGACATGTTCCTGCGCTACTTATCACCACTGGCTGCACGCTTTTTTGCCATTGTATTATTGCTCATGTCTGGCACTGTTTTATGGGTGGGCATTCAGCACGGTTATACCCATACCATGGGTTTCGGCGGCAGCTTCACCAGCTCCTCCTTACGCTTACCCCTCGATCTTATCGGTTTTGAGATGGTCAGGTTTAAATTGCGTTATATGTATGCCTCCTTGTTTTTGGGCACCGGTTTAATGCTAGTGGTTAATGTGGAATTGATACTGCGCATGGTCATGCATATATGGGATAAAGACGCTGTATTACCTGTCACAGACCAACCAACCACCCAAATTATGGAGGCTGAATAATGCTTATTTGGGTTCTACCCCTGTTTTTGATTCTAATACTAGTTGGCCTGCCCGTGGCCTTCTCCCTACTATTCGCACCTGGGGTCATGCTTTGGTTTAACGGCCAAGAAAGAGATATCGCCTTACTTTATCGCAATGTTTATAACGGTATCGATAGTTTCCCACTTATGGCGCTGCCGTTCTTTATGCTCGCTGGCGAGCTAATGAATCGCGGAGGCATTACCATTCGCTTGGTGGAATTTTCACAAGCCCTCATGGGCCACCTCCGCGGCGGCCTTGCACAGGTCAACATCCTTTCATCCATGTTATTTGCCGGCTTGTCGGGCTCCGCTGTAGCAGATACTTCAGCTTTAGGCTCCACACTCATTCCCGCCATGGAAAAGAACGGATACTCGCGCAAGTTTGCCGCCGCCATTACCGCCGCCAGTTCCGTTATAGGCCCGATCATTCCTCCTTCCGGGATTATGATCATTTATGCCTATGTAATGGGCGAAAGTGTGGCCGCACTCTTTTTGGCTGGGATTGTGCCAGGCATCATGGTGGGCGCTGGTCTGATGATTGTGGTCAGACTCATGGCCGACCGCCACGAACTGCCAAAGGCCGAACGTATTGTTAACAAGGATCAAATAATATCATCGGCCGAGCACTGGGTTTCCTTCTTTCTTTTACGATTAAATATTGCAGGATTAATGTTTGTTTTGTGCTTGGCAGTGGTGGCCTTGATTAATCGCATTGTCGGTATGGATCTGCAATTGTCTAGCTGGGTCATGTACTTGGTCATGCTCATCCCAGCACACTTATTCCTGTTGCGTTTGCGGCGCATGGTATCCAGTGATTTCCGGATCATCTGCAAGAAAGCGGTTGCCCCTTTGCAGACACCGATCATCATACTGGGTGGCATCCTAATTGGTGTATTCACCCCCACTGAGGCCTCGGCTATTGCCGTGGCATATGCTCTAATCATATCTCTTTTTATTCTCAAGTCCATGAAAATTCAAGACTTGTCTCAAGTGCTGGCTAAATCTGCATTAGCTTCATCTACCGTATTATTATTGGTCGGGGCTTCCGTGGCATTTAAAACCGTCATTAGCCTCAGTCATGCGCCTGAGCAGCTAGCCGCTATGATTCTGGATTTAAGTGACAATCCGTTAATACTGCTATTTTTGATCAATATCTTGTTATTTGTAGTGGGCATGTTTTTGGACGCAGGCCCAGCCATTATTATCCTGGGCCCAATACTAGGCCCCATATTTATTGATCTGGGCGTACACCCTGTTCACTTCGCTGTCATTATGGCCGTGAATCTAACCGTAGGATTGGCAACCCCGCCAATGGGGCTGGTTTTGTTCGTCGCCTCGTCCGTGTCTGGCGAAAGAGTCGAGACTATTTCGCGCACCATTTTACCTTTTTTGGCTGTGGAAGTGGCCGTAATATTTCTTATTACTTACTTCCCATTTTTGTCAATGACCATTCCACGGTTAACCGGGTTTGTTCAGTGATGGTTTGTGCAATAAACCAACTAAAGTAATACAACTAGGAGTCCATAAGATGTTCAAAAAAACCCTAAAAACAGTAGCACTTGCGACCATGATGGCAGGTATAGCCTTGCCTGCTGTAGCCGCAGATTTTAATTTGCGTGCTACCGCAAACTCAAACGAGAACGACGAAGACTATGATGGTTTAGTGGTCTTCAAAAATTATGTGGAAGCAGCGTCCAACGGTGCCATTTCAGTGGATCTTTTCATCGGCACCCAGCTATGTAAAGGCGGTGCTGAGTGTTTGCAAAGTGTGGCTGATGGCTCGGTCGACATTTATATTAGTACCTCTGGCGGTGCGGCAGGTATCTTCCCTTACGTGCAAGTGCTTGATCTACCTTACCTGATGGCTGACGATCGTGTCGCTGAACACGTATTGACGGGCGACTTCACTCGCACCATCCGTGATATGGCACTAGAAGATTCTGATGGCGCTATCCGTCTGATGACCATTGGTAACACTGGTGGCTGGCGCAACTTTGCCAACACCAAACGTCGTGTACAAGGTCCTGCCGACATGAAAGGCTTAAAGATTCGTACGGTGGTAGCCGATCTTCCTCAAGAGCTAGTGCGCTCCTTAGGCGCTTCACCTACGCCAATTCCTTGGCCTGAGCTATTTACCTCTTTCCAAACTGGTGTTGTAGAAGGTTCTAAAAATGGTATTACTGACATAATGGGCATGAAATTCCCAGATGCTGGTCTGCAATATGTAACCTTGGATGGGCATGCTTACATGGGTGCTTTATGGTGGATGAATAATGCCAACTTTAAGTCCATGCCACCTAGTCTGCGTCAAGTGGTTGTTGATGGCTTCCATGCCTTGCAGCAAGCAACCTTTGCTTCACCAAAACGCAAGTCTATTAGTGCTTACCAAGACTTCGTAGCCGGTGGTGGTGACTTGTATGTACCTACCCCAGCAGAAAAAGCTGACTTTAAGAAAGCCTCTGCACCTGTGTATGATTGGTATATGAAAAACGTGCGCGGTGGTGAAGCGTCTTTCAACGCCCTCACTGCAGCCGTCGCTGAAGCCGAGAAAGACATCAATGCAGCTCGCGCTGCTGATGTGAACTAAACACTTGGTTGATCGGACTCGGACACATCCATAAATCGATGTGTGCGAGTCACTGCTGTTTTTATATTGTTAATTGCCTTGTCATAGTGAATGCCAAGGTAGTTAACAATACCTATGCCGTTTATCGAAACGGGTATATCCAACTTCTGTAATCGTCGATGAGTAAATGTGCCTTTTCAATTTGTTCTTTAGACATCTTTTTAACAACTTCCTCTTGCGATATAGCCGCATCAGGATCGCCGCCTATGGCAGAAAGAGCGTACCACATATAGGCTCTAATCAAGTCCGGCGTGGGCATACCGCGTCCAACCTCATAGTACCAGCCCACACCAGATTGGGCTCCAGCATGGCCCTTCATGGATGCGCGCAGGTACCATTCAAACGCCCGCATATCATCCTGCTCAACGCCAAGGCCAGAGGCATACATTACACCAATCAATTCCTCCGCTTCGGCATTGCCAGATCGCGCCGCCAAAGACAATTCTTGCAGTGCTGTGACATATTGTTTTTGGTCCATCAGATCACGCGCTGTTTCAAGCTCAGCCCATACCGGTTGGGCCAAAATAAGACTTATAGCCAACGTCGCTACCCTACCTATTTTGGGTATATTATGTTTGTAATTACTGGTTTGTTGAGTAGCCATGTTGCCGCCTTAGAATTACCTAAATCACAGCATGATAGCGATTTCCATAAATTTAGTGAAGAGCAAGCACAGTTAGGTCAATTGCTTTTTTATGACGCCATTCTATCTGGTAACCGTAATATTTCTTGTGGCACCTGCCATAATCACGCTCACGGCAGTGCCGACGGTCTTGCCTTGGGTGTCGGCGAAGGTGGTGTTGGTTTGGGCCCGCAACGCTCCACTGGCAGCGGCACTGATAGGATACTCAAGCGCATCCCACGCAATGCACCTGGGTTATGGAATGTAGGAGCCAAAGAATATGTCACTTTTTTCCTGGATGGACGTGTGAGCCATGCGGATTTTTATAATAACCGTTTTAATACTCCTGCTCAGGAATGGTTGCCCCAAGGTTTAAACAGTTTATTAGCGGCACAAGCCTTGTTCCCCCTGACATCACAATTTGAAATGGCAGGAGACCCTGGTGAGAACCAGGTCGCTGGCGCCGTCTATGATCGCATTGACGCCGTATGGCCCATTCTAGCCAAGCGAGTACGAATCATCCCTCAATATGGAGAAATGTTTGTTACGGCATTTGCCGATATCAACAAACCGGAACAAATCACAATCTCCCATATTGCCAATGCCATAGCCGCTTTTGAGGCATTGGAGTGGCGTTCAACAGATTCACCTTTTGATGCTTATCTACAAGGTCAAAAAAACGCCCTAACACAAGCTCAACAGCGCGGCATGACCCTGTTTTATGGCGCTGCTGATTGCCACCAGTGCCACTCAGGTCCGTTATTAACAGACCATCAATTTCATGCTCTAGGTTTGCCACAGTTTGGCCCAGGGCGCACCCGACAGTGGGATATGATCGTGCGTGACCTAGGCCGCATGTCGGCATCAGATCGGTTCGAGGATGCTTATCGGTTTCGCACCCCATCCCTAAGAAATGTTGCCCTGACCGCGCCTTATGGTCATAACGGTGCATACCCTACCTTAGAGGGCATTGTACGTCATCATTTGAATCCACAGCTAGAGTTTGCCAGTTGGCGACCAGAGATGGTGGATTTACCGGTCGCCGCGTGGTTACAAAAAACCGATTTCATGGCCCTAGAAGATAGCCGTGAACGCCAACGCGTCAGCTCAACAATAGATATACAGCCACAGCAACTGCAAGACCATCAGGTGGCTGATATTGTCGCTTTCCTTAATGCCTTGACTGGCACAGCATCGGTCAATGGTCGTTTAGGCAAGCCCAAACATGTACCCAGTGGGTTAGAGGTGGATTAATGGCGAGCATTTTAGTGATAGGCATGGCGGTTGTGGACTTTGTATTTGGTCTTGATCAAATGCCAGATAAGGCCCAAAAGTACCGTGCCAAATCAGCCTCTATTGTCGGTGGTGGCACAGCAGCCAATGCTGCTGTAGCGGCTGTAAGGCTCGGCGGCAAAGCCTACTTGGGTGGCCGCTTGGGCGACGACCACATGGGCGACCTAATTACCACCGATTTGCAAAAAGAAGGTGTGGATATTACTTGTATACAACGCAGCCCCGGGGCTCAGTCGTCCTATTCGTCTGTGTATTTAGACGCTGATGGTGAACGGCAAATTGTTAATTTTCGTGGTGCCAGATTATGCACTGATACCCACTGGATTGACTTGGCACCATCGGTAGATGCGGTGCTGGTTGATAGCCGCTGGGTAGATGCCTCTATTAGCGCATTAAAACTGGCTCGAACACGAGGCATTCCTGGTGTGCTCGACGCGGAGGCACCCATTGACGAGCGTCTACTAGCCTTAGCCAGCCATATTGCTTTTTCCAAACAAGGCTTACTGTCTTTAACATCAGCCAATAGTTTGCCAAATGCCTTACTTGAGGTAGCACAAAGTGTACCCGGTTTTTGCTGTGTGACAGATGGTGCCAATGGCACGTTTTATGTGGCTGACAATAAGGTTAACTCGGTGCCCGCTTTCCCTGTCAAGGTTATCGACACCCTTGGTGCTGGTGATATATGGCATGGTGCCTTCACCCTCAAAATAGCTGAAGGGGCTAGCGAGCAAGAAGCCATGGTATTTGCTAACGCTGCCGCTGCTATCAAATGCACCTACCTAGGTGGGCGACAAGGTTGCCCCAATCGCACTGCAACAGAACATTTTATTAAGGAGAAGTAAATATGCAATTATCACCAGGTAAGCAGTGGGGATTGCGTCGCATGGCCGATGCCAATGGCATCTTCAAGATGACAGCGGTAGATCAACGCCCGCCGATCAAAGGGCCTATTGCAGCCCACTTGGGCACCACGGAAGCACCTTGGGAGCAGGTGGCCAAGTTTAAAGGATTGTTGGTGGATACCCTGCAAGCGCAAAGCACCGCTATGCTGCTAGACCCACATTACGCCATTCCCTATAGTCTGGAGTCTTTGTGCCCAAGCAAGGGGTTAATTGTGACATTAGAAGATTCACTTTTTGTCGAAACAGCAGAAGGCCGAGTCAGTGCCGATATTGATGATTGGTCGGTATCAAAAATTAAGCGTATGGGCGGTGATGCCGTAAAAGTATTAGCTTGGTATCGGCCCGACGCTGGACTAAAAGCACGGCAACAACAACAGGACTATGTAAAGCGCCTAGGAGAAGAATGTGCTCGCTTTGATATCCCCTTCTTATTTGAATTGTTGGTTTATCCACTGGCAAAAGACGCCCACCAAACGAAAGAATATGTGGAAATGAAAGGTAAAAAAGCAGACCATGTATTGCAGTCCGTTATGGAGTTTGCCAAGCCAGATTATGGTGTTGATGTATTCAAACTAGAAAGCCCAATCAATGCTGCAGAGGCCGACGGTTCTCAGGCTGTACAAGCCGTATTTGACGAAATGGGCCAACTGGCGAGTCGACCTTGGGTGATGCTTTCTGCCGGCGCAGGTAAGGACGAATTTAAACAAGTATTGCAGCACGCCTTTAAAGCTGGCGCATCCGGCTTTTTAGCTGGACGAGCTATCTGGTTAGAGGCCTTTAACGCCTATCCCAATTGGCAACAAATTGAAAAAGACCTGCGTGGCAATGCCGTTGATTATATGCGCGAAATTTCGTTATTAGCCGATGTTCAAGCACAACCATGGAAACAACACCCATGTTACGGCCCCAAAGGGGCGCATTTTGCCTATAGTGACGCCCAATTTCGCCATCAATATGCTTCCATCTAAGGCGTGATAATTCCTAGGAGATTATTATGAAAATCGGTATTTTGGCCCTTGGCAGAGGCACTTTTGATGTAGCCTATGCCAATGAAAAGTTGCACAATATGTTGGCCGTGCTCGACCAAAGTGACCATACCATTATTGGATCAAGAACACTGTTATTAGATGCAGAGCAAGCCGACAGGGCCGCCTCTGAACTCCAGCAAACGAGTATCGATCAGCTACTTATCCTTCAGGTCACCTTCACTGACGCCGCCATGACCGCAAAACTGGCTCAGGCATTTGCTCAGCCCCTATCTATATGGGCAGTTCCCGAGCCAAGAGCCGGTGGCCGTTTAAGACTAAACGCTTTTTGTGGATTAAATCTTGCCAGCCATGCGCTTAGCCTCAAAGACCGCACTTACTCTTGGTTGTATGCAGACCCGACACCTAAGGTACTGCGTGAAATTGAAGCCATGTTGGCTGGTGCAAGAAAAATTGTACCCCTAGCAACCCAAGATAGTGCCGCCTATCAATCTGAAGCTGGCGCAAAGGTAGTCAATGCTCTTAAGGGCAAACGCGTGGGCCGCATCGGGTCACACCCACTGGGTTTTGACACCTGCGCTTATACGGAGCAAGACGTTGAAAAATTGACAGGGATAAAAGTGGATGCCCTAGAATTATCCGATCTTTTTGCGGTTGCCGAAGATGCATCCCAGCAGCAGGTTGATCAGGTGCGTGAACAAGCGGAACAGGTGGTCGATGGTTTGCATGAAGTTAACCAAACCGAACTAGACAAGTCCCTGCGCCTAAAAGTGGGCTTAGATCAGCTGCGCGCTAGCGGTGGCTATGATGCCTTTGCTATTCGTTGCTGGCCAGAAACCTTTACCGAATATGGTGGCGCTGTTTGTGGCCCTGTGTCCATGATGGGCGAAGCAAAAATTCCCTGTGCTTGTGAAGCGGATGTATATGGGGCACTCACACAAATGGTATTACAAGAAGCCACGGGAGAGGCCGTATTCTTAACTGACCTAGTTGACCTTGATATCGAGGACAATACGGGCGTTGTCTGGCATTGTGGCCAGGCACCCATCTCCATGCGCGCCGCCACCTCTGACGCCACAGCCACCATTCACACCAATCGCAAAATGCCACTCTTGTACGAATTTGCACTCAAGCCCGGCCCGGTGACCATGATGCGCATTTCCCAAAGCCATAATACACTCAAAATGGTCATCGCCTATGGTGAGATGCAGGACCGACCCATGTCGTTTACTGGTACCTCGGGAGTTATTCGTTACGCCCAAGAAGCCGAGCAAGTGCTAGCCCATATCCTAGGTTCTGGATTGGAACATCATATGGCCTTAGCTTATGGTGACCATCGGCATATCTTGCGCTCCGTGGCGGCGTCAATGCAATTACCAATACAGGAGCTCTAATATGAATGTACGTTATGGGCTCATTGGTACCGGCATGATGGGGCAGGAACACATTCGTAATATATGCCTCATCGACGGCGCCAAGGTAGTCGCCTTATCTGATCCTGATACTGGTATGTTACAGGCGGCCAACAGCCTGCTTGGTGACCAGGCTCGCACCTTCGCCGACCACCATGACATGATCGCTGCTGACCTATGTGATGCCTATATCATCGTTGCCCCCAATGACCTACATCTGTCTTTGTTGTTAGATCTAATACCTACAGAAAAACCGATACTGTGCGAAAAGCCCTTATGCACTACAGTGGCGGGTTGTGAAACGGTGATCGCTGCTGCCAAAGGCCGCCATGCTCCAATTTGGGTAGCGATGGAATACCGCTATATGCCACCTATTCAGCAACTGCTAGCAGAACGAGACAACGACAGGGTAGGCATACCACGTATGATGGCAATTCGTGAGCACCGTTTTCCCTTTTTAGAAAAAGTAGGTGATTGGAATCGTTTTAATGCCCGCACAGGCGGTACCCTAGTGGAAAAATGCTGTCACTTTTGGGACCTAATGCGTTTGGTTCTGCAAAGTGACCCTATCCGTGTCTATGCCTCGGCTGGCATTGATGAAAATCATCGGCATGAACTGTATAACGGCCACACGCCTGACATACTCGACAATGCTTTTGTTACCGTTGATTTTCGTAATGGTGCCAGAGGTATGCTTGATTTATGCATGTTTGCTGAAGGCTCCTATTGGCAGGAAGTAATTTCCCTCACTGGCGCTAAAGGTAGAGTGGATGCTTGCATACCCGGTCCCGCTCGATTTTCAAAGGATGGTAAAGAACGCAAATCTCAGTTGGTCATCTCCGAGCGTGCAAGCAAACAACAAATCACACAGGATGTGGCCGTGGATGAAACTATCTTATCAGCCGGTGATCACCATGGTTCAACCTATTATCAACATCAAAAGTTCTTGCAGTTGGTCACGACTGGCATAGGCCAGCCCGAGGTAACGATCGAAGATGCACTTTGGTCTGTGCGCGTAGGTGAGGCAGCTGAACTATCGGCAAAAACTGGCTTGGCCATAACCCTGGATTAATTAATGAATACACCCGTAATTACACCATTTGGCAATATGCCAGATGGTCAAGAAGTAACCAGCATCACCATAGCTGGCGGTGGGCTTACGGCAACTTTTTTAACCTATGGCGCTGTCCTACAGGATCTGCGTTTACAGGGACACTCTAGCTCATTGGTTTTGGGCCTCAACAGTCTTAATGACTACCTAAACCATTCGCGTTATTTTGGCGCCACGGCAGGACGTTATGCTAATCGCATCGCTAACGGGCACGTTAAGATTAACGGTGCCAGCTATCAGCTTGATACAAATTTTATTGGCAAACATCTATTGCATGGTGGCCAAGCTGGCATTGGTAAAAAGGTTTGGCGTATCACTAAATACTCCAGTCATAGTGTAGAACTGGCTATCGACAGCCCAGATGGCGATATGGGATTTCCGGGCAACCTGGCGATCGAGGCAACCTTTAGCTTGCTTGCCGGTGGAACCTTGGACATTGTTTATCGTGCCACCACGGATGCCACTACCTTGTGCAACCTAGCACATCATAGTTATTTTAACCTCGGAAATAGCAACGACGTGTTAGATCATGAGTTGCAAGTCAATGCACACTCCTATTTACCTGTGGATGCGGAACTAATTCCCACCGGACAAAAGCAACCGGTGGCAGATACTCTGTTTGACTATCGATGCGCCCATGCATTGCGCAACAAGGTCATGGACACCGCCTATGATCACAATTTCTGCTTATCTGACAATAAAACAACACTGCGCCCAGTGGCACAACTTAGCAGTGCCGATAGCGCCATCACCATGCAAGTACTTACTACGGAACCAGGCTTGCAAGTATATGACGGCGGCGGCTTGAATGTACCTGTACCGGGCTTAGACCTGCGACCCATCGGTGCTTATGGGGGTATTGCAATGGAGCCACAAGTTTGGCCTAACTCACCTAACAATGAACACTTCCCACAGGCTTTTTTGCATCCATTTGAGTGTTATGAACAGCACACACAATTCAAATTTAATAAGGAAAAAAAACTATGACCATAGCCACTATGATGCAGCAACAGTGCTTTGTTGCTGGGATTTGGGTTGACGCCGATAGCCGTAAAACGATAAGCGTCACCAACCCAGCCAATGGAGAGCAAATAGGCACCGTGCCCAATTGTGGTGCAGCAGAAACAGAAAAGGCCATTGCCGCCGCCGCTGAAGCTTTCAAAAGCTGGTCTAAAACAGACATATCATATCGCGTTGGCTTATTGCGCAAATTGCATGCAGCGCTGTTGGAAAACCAAGAATCATTAGCCCAATTATTAACCCTTGAGCAGGGCAAACCTTTAGCAGAATCACGGGGTGAAATTGCCATTGGTGCTGCCTACATCTTGTGGTTTGCTGAAGAAATTCGGCGCGCCAAAGGCGAAATCATACCGTCACCTAGCAATGATCGGAAATTATTAGTAACCCACCAACCGGTGGGTGTGGTAGGTGCCATTACACCCTGGAATTTTCCCTCCTCCATGTTAGCGCGCAAGCTCGGCCCAGCTTTGGCTGCTGGTTGCACCGTAGTTGCCAAACCAGCTACGGCCACGCCTTACTCGGGTTTAGCCTGGGCCGCGCTGTGCGAACAGGTAGGTTTTCCAGCGGGTGTAGTGAATATTTTGACAGGTTCATCCAGTGATATTGGTGGCGCCATCATGGCCAGTCCACAAGTTCGTAAAGTGACCTTTACTGGCTCAACTGAGGTGGGCAAAACGTTGATTCGCCAATCTGCAGAAACAGTGAAAAAAGTGTCCATGGAGCTAGGTGGTAACGCGCCCTTTATTGTCTTTGATGATGCCGATATAGATGCGGCCATAGAGGGCGCTATGATTTCCAAGTACCGCAACATGGGGCAAACCTGCGTATGCACTAACCGTTTCTATGTACAGTCCGGCATCCATGATGAATTTGTTAGTCGATTAAAGCAGGCCACCGCAGATCTGACTGTGGGTGATGGCATGCATGCTGGAGTCGAGCAAGGACCCTTGATCGACGCGAATGCCGTAAGTAAAGTCGAACAAATGATTGCCGATGCAACTGCCAAAGGCGGACATATTGCAGAAGGCGGGCAACGCCACTCTCTGGGCGGCACTTATTTCCAACCAACGGTGATCACCAATGCCAACGCTGACATGCAGTTTGCCACGGACGAAATTTTTGGCCCCTTGTCAGCTGTATTTCAATTCCAACATGAGAAGCAAGCCATTGCCGCCGCCAATGCGACCGAATTTGGCTTGGCCGCCTATGCCTATACCCGCGATGTAGGCCGTGTATTCCGCCTATCCGATGAACTGGAATATGGTTTGATTGGCATTAACTCCGGTCTTATCACCACCGTCGAAGTACCTTTTGGTGGCTTGAAAGAAAGTGGCTTGGGTAAGGAAGGTGGTAGTCAGGGTCTAAGTGACTACCTGGAAACCAAATACACGGCACTGGCCGGGATTTAAAGGACGCTGCAACCATGATACTGATTACCGAGTTTATGGATGAGGCTGCTGTTAAACAATTAGCCGCAGCACATGTAACCCGTTATGCCCCTGAACTGGCCGACGAGCAGCATAAATTGCCGCAGCACATGGCTGGTATCACCGCAATTATTGTGCGCAATCGTACACAGGTAAGTGCTGAATTACTGGCACAAGCGCCTGATTTACAATGTGTTGGTAGGCTTGGTGTAGGTTTGGATAATATTGATGTGGCGGCGTGCCAGGCTCGAAATATAACCGTGTACCCTGCCACCGGCGCCAATGATTTGAGTGTGGCTGAATACGTTATCACTACGGCAATGGCACTGCTGCGCGGTGCCTATCAGTCCCAAGCGGCCATGCTGGCTGGTACATGGCCTCGCCAAGCCTGCGCTGGGCGCGAAATATCAGGTAAGACCCTAGGACTCATCGGTTATGGCAGTATCGCCCGCGAGACCGCCGCAAGGGCCACCGCCATGGGTATGAAAGTCTGTGCTTATGATCCTTTTGTGGATTCCAACAACCCGATTTGGGGTACTACCCAAGCCCTGCCACTAGAGGCCTTATTACCAATAGCTGATGTTGTTAGTTTGCATGTCCCGTTAAATAAGGACACGTTTCACCTAATCAATCATGACAAGCTAGCATTAATGAAAACAGAGGCTGTGTTAATCAATGCTGCTCGAGGGGGCGTCGTTGATGAAGCTGCTTTAGCCCATGTTATGCATAAGGGCATTCTTGCAGGGGCGGCTTTGGATGTATTTGAAGAGGAGCCCTTAACCGCCACAGCGGCGGCTAAGTTCAACGGACTCAACAATTTATTGCTAACCCCTCACATCGCTGGTGTGACCGTAGAATCAAATGTACGAGTGAGCCAATTGATTGCCAATCTTGTTGATCAGCACCTTACCCAGAGTAATTAAAAAAATAATATAAATTACCCATGCGGGGGAATTGCAAAGGCCCTAATTTGGGACTAAAGTGAATCCTTTTCTGTGCACAAGAAGAGCGCTAAAATGCAATACATAGCCCCCACTACTAGCGCCGCCGCAGTCGCAGCATTAGCTGCCTGCAACGGCGACGCTCGCCTATTGGCTGGTGGTACCGATATATTGGTACGCCTGCAAGCCGATTTAGTAGAGCCTGATCTATTGGTTGATATCAAACACATCGTTGCCTGCCAACATATTACTGAAGATGCATCTGGTTTCATTATTGGTGCCGCAGTGCCAAGTGCACAATTGGGTGAGCATGCCCGTTTGAGCCAGGTCTGGCCTGGCATTGTAGAGGGCATGGGATTAGTAGGCTCTACCCAAGTTCAAGGCCGGGCTACCTTAACCGGTAACCTGTGCAACGCCTCGCCCGCCGCCGATGGTGTGCCTGCTATGGTGGCAGCGGGTGCCACAGCCTGTGTTGTCGGCCCAAATGGTACGCGACAACTTGCCGTAGAAGATATTCCTACAGGCCCTGGCCAAATCAGTCTGGCGAACAATGAAATGATTGAATCATTCAGCCTACCACCGCGACCTCCGCGTTCGTCTGACGCTTATATTCGCTTTATTCCACGCACAGAAATGGATATTGCTGTGGTAGGTGCTGCTGTGAACTTAACCCTTGACGAAACCGGTACCTGCATCGCCGCTTGCGTCGTACTAGGTGCCGTGGGTCCAACTTTCATTACCGTTAATGCGGCCGCAGAGGCTTTGATCGGTAGTCAAGTTGATGAAGCGGCGTTACAAGCTGTACAAAATGCCTGCAGCACTGCGGCCACACCCATCAGCGACAAACGCGGCACGGCTGAATTCCGTAAACACACCGCCGGCGTCATTGCGCGCCGTGCGGCAATTGTTGCCCATTCGCGCGCTCTGGCATAAGGAGTTAACATGTCCCATTCTCATGTATCTACCACGATTAATGGTCAGGCGGTGCAATACGCTTGTCCCACAGATGCCAGTTTACTTGAAGTATTACGTGACCAACTTGGCATGACTGGAACCAAAGAAGGCTGTGGCAGTGGCGACTGCGGTGCCTGCTCTGTCTCTTTAGATGGGCGCCTAGTTTGCTCATGCCTAGTGCTGGGTGTCGAAGCCCAAGGCCGCACTGTGGACACCATCGAAGGCATGGCTGATAAAAATAAGCTACACACCCTGCAAACCAAATTTCTAGAACACGCTGCACTGCAATGTGGCATCTGCACGCCGGGAGTACTGGTAGCAGCTCGCTCCCTATTAGAAAAAAATCCAGACCCAACGGAACAAGAGGTGCGTTACTGGTTGGCTGGCAATCTTTGCCGCTGTACAGGCTATGACAAAATAATTCGCGCTGTATTAGAGGCCGCAAAGGCCATGCGGGAGGAGCAGGCATGAGCGCTCAAACAAAACAATTCAAGGTCATCGGCCAACGCTTACAACGACCTGACGGGATTGACAAAGTCACAGGCCGAGCCCGCTATGGTGCAGATATTGATGCCGCCGGCATGCTGCACGGAAAAATACTGCGTAGCCCCCATGCTCACGCTCGCATACTAAGTATCGACACTAGTGCAGCAGAGCAGCTAAATGGTGTCATGGCGGTGATCACCAGGGCCGATTTCCCAACCCCCCATAAGGGTTTTGAAGACGTACAGGATAACTGTATGGCTGGAGACCGAGTCCTGTACGACGGCCATGCTGTCGCTGCAGTGGCTGCCACCAGCAAGCATATTGCCAAACAAGCTATCAAACTCATTAAGGTTCAATATCAGGTGCTGCCCCATGTGACTGACGTGGAACAAGCCATTCAACCTGATGCGCCAGTAGTACATAGTGGCTTAGTAAGCCGCCGTGTGCCCAAAGGCTTTTCTGAGAACGTCGTTCGTTATTCTAGCTTTGGTCACGGCGACATTGAAACCGGTTTCAAGGCTGCTGATGCAGTACTAGAACGCACCTACAAAACAGAAGCTACGCACCAAGGTTATATTGAACCCCATGCTTGTATGGCCAGCATGGGATTAGACAATCGCGCCGACATGTGGGTATGCACCCAAGGCCACTTTTGGATTCGCAACATGTGTGCCGGGGTGATGGCCATGGAATCAGCTTCTTTGCGCGTAACGGCCTCCGAAATCGGGGGTGGCTTTGGTGGCAAAACCACAGTATTTATTGAGCCGGTTGTATTGGCCTTGGCCAAAAAATCTGGCCGTGCAGTGAAGATGGTCATGACCCGTGAAGAAGTATTACGGGCGACAGGCCCGACTGTTTCAACCATGATGCACGTAAAGGTGGGCATGAATAAAGCTGGGCGCATCACGGCGACCTACGCCAAGTTATTCTACCAAGCCGGCGCATATAAACAGGCTACTGTTGATTTTGGCGCCATGCCAGCCTTTGCCCCCTATGCTTTGGAAAATGTTAAAACTGAAGGTTTGGATGTCATTACCAACCGCCCTCGTACTGCCTCATACCGCGCACCCGGTGCACCACCAGCCTGTTTTGCCGCTGAAAGCGCTATTGACGAGCTATGCCAAGAGCTTGGACTTGACCCCATGGAGGTGCGTTTAATCAACGCTGCCAAAGGGGGCACCAAATCGTCCTACGGCCCAACCTTTGAAGACCATGGTTTGATCCAGTGCTTAGAAGCTGCCAAGGCACACCCCCACTGGCAAGCACCGCTGGAAATTAACCAAGGCCGCGGCCTAGCAGCAGGTTTTTGGTTTAACTTTGGTGGTGAAACCTGTGTTAGCGTATTCCTAAACAACGATGGCAGTGTCACCGTTACCGAAGGCAACCCTGATATTGGTGGCTCTCGTGCCTCCATTTCTATGATGGTGGCCGAAGAGCTAGGTATACCTTATGAACAGGTACGCACCACGGTTACCGATACTGGCTCCCTGGGTCCCAACGAACCAACTCACGGCAGCCGTGTTACCTTTGCTGTTGGCCTAGCAGCTATCAAGTCGGCCCGAGCGATCATTGATGAAATCCGCGCACGTCTAGCAAGAATGTGGGAAGTAGATGTTACGGATGTTGTTTGGCAAGACGGAGCGGCTCACTATACAGGTAACAAGGCCGGCACCTTCGAGCCTCTGGATCTGCGCCAAGTGGCCGATATAGCCAACAATCTGGGAGGACCTATAGCTGGCCACCATGAAGCCAATGCCGAGGGTGCAGGAGTCAGCTTTGGCGTACATATAGCTGATACTGAAGTAGACCCAGAAACTGGTTTTACCAGCGTTAAGCGCTACACTGTGATTCAAGATGCAGGCAAAGCCATTCAACCTGACTACGTGGAAGGACAGCTCCAAGGCGGTGCTGTACAAGGTATTGGTTGGGCATTGAACGAAGAATATGTATATGGTGAAGATGGCTGCCTGCAAAACACGGGTTTCTTGGATTACCGTATCCCCGTCGCCTCGGACCTACCAATGATTGATACGGTAATTGTGGAAGTGCCCAACCCAGGCCATCCATTTGGAGTACGTGGTGTAGGAGAAACGCCTATCGTTCCACCTTTGGCAGCCATAGCCAACGCCGTGTCACGCGCCTGTGGTAAGCGCCAGGTTGACCTGCCTATGTCACCGCCCAAGGTGTTAGCCAGCATGCAAAAGGCGTAGTTTGGATATGGCTAAAATTCAGATATTCGGCTCACTTCGAGACCTATTCTCGGGTCACGACGTGGTCGAACTGGACGTTAGCAATCTGCGGCAGTTGCTCATTAAACTGCCGCAACTGTACCCCGAGTGCGCACCAGAAATCGCCGAGGGCGTGTCCGTATCCATCGATGGTAAGATTATCAATGACGCTTGGTTTACGCCAATCCGGCCAGACAGCGAAGTGGTGGTGCTACCCCGGATTGTGGGTGGGTAGGTAACAGCTTGCCCTAAACCCAGCATAAAACAATCAGCGAAGCGGCCCCCTCGTGCTGGGCCTACCCCGCCTGCACGTCCTTTCTACTTTAACAAGCCTTGTGCTTGAGCATAATCCAAGGCGGAATCCAAAGCCTTAGCCACCACACTCATGATCTCATCAATCTGATCACGACTGATTATCAATGGCGGACAAAATGCCAGTGAACTGCCCGCCACGGCGCGCAAAATAACACCATTATCCTGACAGATCTGCAGTGCGTGAGCGCCCACAGCACCGCCACTGAAGGCCTCTCCTGTTTGCTTATTGGCTACCATTTCGATAGCACCAATCAGGCCTTTGCCACGTACCTCACCTACCAGGGGATGATCAGCAAATTGCCGCAATCTTTGCTGCATATAGTCACCCACTGCGGCAGCATGAGCGAACAGATTATCCCGTTCATAAATTTCTAAGGTTTTTAAGGCAACCGCGCATGCCGTTGGGTGACCGGAATAAGTGTAACCATGACCAAACACTCCCACTTCTGAGCTTGGCTCAATCATGGCTTCATACATGTCACCCTTAATAACAGAGGCACTAATAGGCATATAGGCAGACGATAACTGTTTAGCAAAGGTCATCATATCTGGCTTTTCGATATGCATGGTGGTAGCGCCAAAATCACTACCCGTGCGACCAAAACCGGTAATCACTTCGTCGGCCCAAAACAAAATGTCATGCTGATTTAGCAACGCTTGGACCTTTTCATAATAACCGGCCGGTGGCACAATAACGCCACTAGCGCCAGTAATGGGCTCGGCAATAAAGGCCGCAATGGTATGGGCACCTTCGGCCTTAATTAAGGCTTCAAGATTACCCACAATTCGATCCACAAAGTCAGTTTCACTTTCACCTGGCAAACCACCACGATAATAATGAGGAGCATCTGTACGCAATATGCCCATAGCATCAAAGGGCAAGTCAAAGTGAGTATGATTAGGCGCCAAGCCCGTCAAACAAGCGGCCGCCACAGTAACACCGTGATAAGCGCGCTCACGGGAGATAATCTTGTACTTTTCGGGCTTACCAATAGCATTGAAATAGTAACGCAACATCTTAATATGACTGTCATTAGCATCACTGCCAGAATTTCCAAAAAACACCTTGGCATTATTCATGGGCACCATAGCTGTTAGCTTGTCAGACAGGGCCATACCCACTTCGTGAGCTTTGCCACCAAAGGTGTGGCTGAAGCCAATCTGACCCATTTGGCTATTAGCCGCATCAATCAGTTCCTGATTACTATAACCCAAAGAAGTACACCACAAACCCGCCAAACCTTCGATATAACGCTTACCCTGTTTGTCATAAACATAAACACCTTCTCCTCGATCCAAGATCAATGTTTCTGTTGATTTAAAGTTGGTTGTGGGATAAATAACGGCTGACATACCGATTCCTCGTTGTTAGTGTGCGATAGAGGCCATTTATAGCCAATTATTACCTGTCCATAAATAAATATTTCCAAGTATTTACCATTACATATACAATGATAAACATCTTCAGGAGAGCACCTATGGGAACCAAAAAAGCCGCCTTGTCTGGCCCCTTGGCTGACGCCGACATCCGCCTATTACGAGTATTTATGGCCGTGGTCGATGCCGGTGGCTTCAGCGCCGCCGAGATTCAGTTGAACCTTGCTAATTCTACTATCTCTAACTACATCAGCGATCTCGAAAAACGCTTGCAAATGAAACTCTGTCAACGAGGTCGTGCTGGCTTTGCGCTCACTGAACATGGCCATTTGGTATACCAAGCAGCACAGGATTTAGTGACCGCTTTGGAGGGTTTTCGTGACACCGTTAACCATGCCCATAACCGCTTACTGGGTGAACTGCACCTAGGCCTTGCCGAGCACATACTCAGCGCTCATAATGCCTGCATTGTGCAAGCCCTGACAGCCTTTGCCAAGTCAGCACCGGAGGTCATCATCCACATCACTACCTTGGCTTCCGACGATGTGGCCAGCGCCACCGTAGAGGGTAAGGTAGATTTTGGTATTACAGCCCTCCCCCATGCTTATGCCGAACTCGCCACTTGCGATCTATTTGATGAACGCATGCAATTATATTGCGGTACGGGTCATACCTTGTTTGGAGCCGCCGAGGGTAGCTTATCCAGTTCTGATCTCGCCCAGCAACGTTTTGTAGAGTCACCGCGCTTTATGCGTGGGCGCGAAGCCCATGCCGATATGATTGGCTGGCCGATATGTGCCAGAGCCCACCACCAAGAAGCCCGTGCCGCCCTCATATTAAGTGGTCAATACTTGGGCTTTTTGCCACAGCACCTAGTACAAGGTTGGGGGCTCGAAGCGCAATTATGGCCGCTTGAAACCAACGCTTATGCTTATACCAGTACCTTTACTGCCATTTGGCGCCAAAACCGCTCTGAAGATGCCATCATCGACGCTTTTCTAAGCTGTTTATTGCCCCTAGTCACCGCAACGCAGTTGCATAAAAATAAGAGCCAGCGAGTCTTGTAAATCTCTGTGTTTAGTTGCTTAAATTCAATATTGGCGAATTCATTCACATATTAGACCATTTTGTAACACTTCCCACATTGTTAAAGTAGGCACAATAAAACCAATTGAACCCCATATAAGGTTAGCCCTTATGAGCAACCCCATTCGCCCCTTTCTCAGTGACCTGACTTATGAGCAAATACCCTCGCCTGCTATCTACCACGCCAAACGCTGTTTGTATGACCTAATCGGCACAGCGGTAGCAGGCAGCCAGTCAAGACCTGCTGGCATGATACAACGCCATGCCGAAGACCACTTTAGCGCGGGACCTCGTGCACACGCAGTGCCGGCTTTATTAGGCGGCAATGCCTTGAGCGTTTCCGGTGCCGCCCTGGTGGGTGGCACGGTCATTGATTCGATTGATGCCCATGATGGCCAACTCTTGGTGAAGGGGCATGTGGGGTGTTCCTTGCTGCCTAGCTTAGTGGCCGTACTGGAAACCCTAGACCGACCCGTAAGCGGCACAGAGTTTCTTACTTTGCTGGTTGCCGGTTACGAAATTGGCACCCGCTGCGGTATTGCCCTGCATGCCACAGTAGCTGATTATCATACCTCCGGCGCCTGGGGTGCTGTTAACTGTGCGGCGCTAGCAGCCCACTTACTGAAACTCACAGACCAGCAATTCGAACACGCGCTTGGTATTGCTGAATACCATGGCCCACGCAGCCAAATGATGCGCAATGTCGACTACCCTACCATGCTCAAAGATGGGTCTGGTTGGGGGGCCATGGTAGGGATTTCATCTGCCTACCAAGCTGCCCAGGGGTTTACTGGGGCGCCAGCTATTACTGTAACTCATTCCTCAGTGGCGACCTATTGGCAAGATTTAATGCGGCGGTGGTATATGGCTGAACAATATATTAAGCCTTACCCAGTATGTCGTTGGGCCCAGCCCGCTATCAAGGCAGCCCTTAGTATCAGTCAACAACCTGGCTTTAATGCCAATCAGATTGATTACCTCGAAGTTCATACCTTCCATGAAGGAGTGCGTTTATTTAGTGGGGTACCCAAGGACTCAGAAGAAGCTCAATATGCCATCAGCTTTCCTGTCGCTGCAGCCGTATTGACCGGAGGCGTAAGCGCCACCAATGTGTTCCATGGTTTTAATGACCCGGACTTACAGGTATTGACCAAAAGAGTTCGCCTGATCGAACACACTGCCTACAACGAGGTATTTCCAGCTGAGCGCTGGGCTCACGTACGCATTATCATGCGCGACGGCAAGGTCTATGAATCGGGACCAAGTCAATCCCTTGGCGATCCCCATCAACCCCTCTCAGATGAGCAAATGATTAGTAAATATCGGCAACTGTGTGGCACCGTTTGGGACGCTAGGAAAACACAAGCCGCACTGGATTGCGTGCTGAACATGGAACAGCATACGCTGGATGATTTACTGGGTGTGCTACGTGCGTAAAGATATTTTCACAGCTTAAGCTTTGATTAATGGTTGCAAGGGTAATAAAACCTACCTCATTAATAAATCCAATAGCAGGCGGCGCGAGATGTTGACCGCCACCTTGCTGCGATACTGATTAGGTATAAACGTACTACGCATAGGCTTAGTTTGGGTTCTAACCAAACGCTCCAGAGCTTTCAGGGCTGCATCATCCAGTGGTTTACCACACAAATCATCACAACCTTTGAGTAGAATAGGTCTAGAATCCGTGCCAGTCAAAGCTATCATCACTTGCTCCAGCTTGTTGCCCCTACCTTGGACCGCTACTGCTACACCAGCTAAAGGAAAATCCAACCCCCCTCGAACCCGCACCTTACGGTAACCGGTGTTAAATGTTGGCAGGGGTTTAACCAACACGGCTACCAACAACTCACCGGGCTTCAACAACAAACTGTTCGCGCCATCATCCTGATACATATCATCCAAGTCGATAATGCGCTGACCACCTTTGGCAGACCAAATTTCTACTTGTGCACCATGAACTAACATGGCCGGGGCCAAGTCACCACTAAAAGCGGCCCGGCAAACGTTACCATTGGGAGCCACATGACAACTATCACCTTTGTACTTTAGGCAATAACTATTGGATTTGCGCCACCATTCACTTTGATTGTAATACTGGCAGCGCGTATCCAAACACAAATTCCCTCCCACAGTGGCATGATGCCGATGAGTCGTTCCAGCAATGGTATTTGCCGCTTCAATCAAGAGAGAGTAATTGGCCAACACAAGCGGGTTTGTCACCAGTTGTTGTAAGGTTACGCTAGCACCAATACGTAAGCCCATCGCCGTATTTTCTATAGCCTGCATGTCAGCAATGCCTGACACATCAATCAAGCTAATCGGGTCGCCCAAACCATGGCGCAAATTGGGCATTAAATCTGTGCCACCAGCCAAATACTTAGCACCCGTTTGAGCACCCAGTTTCACAGCCGTTGCTACAGAGTCAGGTTGGTGTAGTTCAAATTCAGGCAATATTTCCATTACCTTGCCTCCTGCTTGCGGGGTTGCTGCCGCTTCGCCTGTTTCTCTCGAGCAATGAGTTTGGCCAGTATTCGATCTGCTGTCATAGGGGTTGCGTTCATTTCAATACCAATGGCATCCCTTACAGCTGAGGCCACCGCCGCCAAAATACTCGACAAGGCGCCCTCACTGGCTTCTTTGGCACCAAACGGGCCATTAGGGTCACCCGGTTCAATCATTTTGACTTCTATATCTGGGGACTCGACAATACTAGGAAAGCGATAATCTATAAAATTAGCATCCATATGCAAGCCGTTGGTATAGCGAGTTTGTTCGCTAATAGCCTGTGCCAGCCCCATCCATACTCCTCCTTGGACTTGACCTTCTACCGACATCGGGTTAATGGCAAAACCACAATCATGCGCTACCCAAATTTTGTCCACGCTAATTTGGCCTGTGTCTTGGTCAACACTCACTTCGGCGACTGTCGCCCCATAGGAAAAACCAGGGGTAGAGCCCACAGCAGCTCCACGCTGCTTGCCCAAGCCTTGATGTTCTCGAGGTACAAAGTAAGTGCCCTTCACATTGATGGTGCCGCCACCCTTAATGGCTTGCGCCACCACATCGGCAAAGGAAATAAGCGTATTTGGTAAACCTTGAACTTGGTATGCTTCGCCCAAACACTCCACTTGATCGGCACGGCAATCCAGTTTAACAGCTGCCGCTTGCAGTAGAATTTGTTTCAGATTATTGGCCGCATCCAAGGCCGCATTGCCCACATACACAGTCACCCGTGAAGAATAAGAGCCATTATCTTTGGGAGTGATGGCGCTATCATTAGCAATTACCCGCAAGCGGCTATAATCAACTCCCAAAACCTGCGCTACCGTTTGTGTCAAGATAGTTGAAGAGCCCTGACCTATATCCGAGGCGCCGGTGAAAATAGTAATGCCGCCATCAAAATCCAATTTCAAAATGATGGTGGCATGAGGCTCACCAGTCCAATGCACAGGCTTACCCGCTCCGCTAACAAAGTGAGAGCAGCCTATACCCACCCCCTTACCAACAGGCATGGCGCCTCTTTTTTGCTGCCAAGCACTCGCTTCCTCTACCCAATCCAGACACTCTGGTAACCCATAAGAAAGCCCTTTTAAACCATTTACTGTTTCAAATTCAGGAGATAATAAGTTGGCGCGGCGCACAGCAATAGGGTCCATACCTAGTTCACATGCCATGGTGTCCAACAAGGATTCAAAGGCAAACCGCACGTTGACAGTGCCATGACCGCGCATGGCGCCACAACCGGGTGTGTTAGTTAACACACGTTGGCCTTCAAATTTGATATTGGCAATATCATAAATGGCATGCAATAAGGCACCTGAGTAGAGAATGGTAATCACACCATAGCCCCCATAAGCCCCACCACGTTGCGCTACCTGAGCTTGCACGGCGGTAATTTTACCGCTTTGTGTCAGCCCCATTTTCATAATAATATCGGTTTCTGGGCGGCCTTTGTGAGTTAAAAAAGTTTCCTCGCGACTCAATTTCAAGCGCACTACGCCGCCGGCCACACGCGCTAATAAACAAGCAATTACTTCTAAATTTAAAGTTTCTGTGCGCGCTCCAAAGCCACCACCAACAAATGGTTTAATGACTCTAATACGCGAACTATCCATATCTAAACACTGACTTAACATCAAGTGCACATAATAAGGTACTTGGGTTACCGACTGCAGGGTCATTAGATCACGTTCGACATCGTATTCGGCCAAAGCCGCATGGGGCTCCATGTGGGCATGAGTCACCTCAGCACAATGGTAGCTGCGCTCCATAACCAAATCAGCCGCACTGAATCCAGTCTCAACATCTCCAAATTCGTCATCTACCTTACGTTCAACATTACCTTCACGGCGTTCATGTATCGCTATGGCTCCGTCAGCTAGAGCTTCTTTAATAGTGAAGTAAGCTGGCAGCTCCCTCACCTCTAGTTCGATTAAATCCAATGCGAGCTGGGCAGTTTTTTCATCCACCGCTGCCACTGCCGCCACGGCATCACCACGATAGCGCAACTTGCCTTTGGCGAGGGGAAATTCCAGTTCCGATATAGGCAAAATACCAAATGCCACGCCACAATCATCACCTGTGATAACCGCTTTGACACCAGCCAAAGCCCGAGCTTTGCTGACGTCGATATTGATTATTTCTGCATGGGCATAAGGGCTGCGCAAAATAGCACCTACCAAAGCACCACGCGCCTCCAAATCAGCTGTATACTGGGCTTTTCCAGTTACTTTTTCGACACCATCTACCAGTGGAATTCGAGCGCCAGCAGCTTGGTTGGGCCGCACCATATGTAACTCAACGGAGGCCTTGTTCTGCATCACACGTCTCCATTTAACTTGATTGCTGTTCTGACTGATTCAATAATTTTCACATAACCTGTACAGCGACACAGATTGCCTTCCAGAGCCGTTTTAATTTGTTGGTCTGTTGGCGTAGATTGCTGACGCAGCAGTGCTTCTGAAGCCATAATCATACCCGGGGTGCAAAAGCCGCACTGCGTCCCCAATTGTTCATGAAAACTGCGCTGCAGCGTGGACATACGGCCGTTATGAGCCAAAGATTCAATGGTTTCTAACTGCTTACCCGCAACTCGTGCAGCCAGCTCTATACATGACAGTAGCGGTTCACCATTGACCAAAATGGTGCAAGCACCGCACTCACCGCCATCACAGCCTGTTTTGGTACCGGTGACACCGACCACATCACGCAAATAATTGACCAGTAGCATGTTCACCGGTATTAAGTCTTCACGGGCTATACCATTAACCAGTACACGCAGAATCATTTTAGAATTAGTGGGCATTTACAAGTACCTCCATATGGGTGCCTACAGGAACAGCGTTATTCATATAGCCCACGTTCAAGTAGAGCAAGCTACTTGGTAGATGTTAGATTTCAAACTGCGCCCCGAAGTCATAGCTACTTGCCGCTTTGCTTGCGCCATGATGTAAATTAAAAGGTTGCCGATCACCCCGAAACAAAACGCCAATATTAAAGCCATCATCAGTCATCAGACGCCGTGCGGCACGAGCGCTGTCAGTGGTCGCCTCCACAGGTGAGGGCCTTACCATATTACGCCATTCTTTTTGCTCTGGACGATAGGTTACGCAGGGGCTAAGAACATGGACAAAGGAAAACCCTGGATATTCTATCGCTTGTTTGATGATATGGGCGGTGCCTTCGGGATCACCTGAAAAACCGCGGGCCAAAAAGTTAGCACCGGCGGCTAATGCAATAACCAGTGGGAAAAAAGGGCTGATACCCGTACCACCTGGTGTAAGGGGGTTGTCCCAATCGGGAGCTGTGGTCGGTGAAGCCTGCCCTTTGGTCATGCCATATACCTGATTGTCCATGACAACATAGGTAATATCTAGATTGCGCCGACAAGCATGCATAAAGTGGTTACCACCTATAGAAAAACCATCGCCATCGCCCCCAGTACACAGTACAGTTAAATCGGGCCGCGCTGCCTTAAGCCCTGCAGCCACAGGCAATGAACGGCCATGCACACCATGAAAGCCATAACAAGAAGTATAGGCGGGTATCCGTGAGGAGCAACCAATGCCAGATACTACTGCCAAATCTTTGGGGGCTAATTGCAGCGCTTCCATAGCTTTGGTAACAGCCATCAAAACCGAAAAATCACCACAACCGGGGCACCATATAGGCTTTAATTTTGACTTATAGTCGGTGGCACTCCAAGGGGAAGTTTTTGGAGCAATTTGTTCACAGCTAATCATATCTATCATGTTATTAACTCCACTCTTGAATTTGATTGACTATTTCACCAGGGCGAATCACTAAAGGACCAGGGCGGTGAAATGTTTTTATGCTAGCGCTGAACTCATAGTGCGCCTTAAGAAAGCCAAATAGCTGAGCAGAGTGGCTTTGCTCTATCACCATAATTTTATCAATACCAATGAGTGCTGCGGCCATTTTTCCCGGTTGCGCCGGCGTAATCAAACGCAAGGCTATGAGCTTGGCATGTACGCCATTTTGCTGCAATCTGGCCACCGCCTCCTGCGCAGCACTCGTGGTTGAACCCCAGGTAATAATAGCTAACTGGCCATCACCAGAAATGTCTGCCCAATGGTCAGCATAATCAAAGCGTGTTAACTTGCGTAGGCGTTTATCCATCTGCTCAGCGTGGTGTTCCGTTTGGCTAGAAGGCAACCCACTGGGACTGTGTTCCAAGCCATCGGCGGTATACTGACCACCATCAATACCTGGAATAGACATAGGCGAGATGCCACTTTCTGTGACGGCATAACGCTGATAATTATCCCCGGGATCATGCGCAACTTCTCGTTTAGCCACCATGTCATGCGGCGTTGGGCGGCTAATTACAGCCCGAGCTTGGCCCATCATTTGATCCGACAAGACAATAGCAGGCACCTGCATGGCCTCTGCCAGATACACACTCCATTGCAAGCAGAATAAGCAATCCTCTACCGACAAAGGGGCCAATACCAAATGGGGAGCGTCACCATGCAAACCATACACAGCGATATTTAAATCACTCTGCTCAGACTTGGTTGGAATGCCTGTGGATGGCCCACCACGCATGACGTTAACCACGACTAACGGCACCTCAGCGGCCACAGCTAAGCCTAGACTTTCTATCATCAAGGCCAAACCTGGACCGGATGTCGCCGTCAAGGCCGGCACTCCACCATAAGAACTGCCAATAATCATATTAATAGATGACAATTCATCCTCAGCCTGTACCAATACGCCACCGACTTCAGGCAAAGCTGGAGCCAACCACTCCAGTACTTCAGTAGCAGGAGTAATTGGGTAAGCGGCGACAAAACGAATGCCACCATTTAAGGCACCTAAACCTGCTGCCTGATTGCCGGATATAATCCAGTGATCACCTTTTTTTAGCGGCTCAGTTTCGATACTCGCCAAAACCTTCATATCGGCTGCCAGTTCACGACCTATCGCTACCGTTGCCAAGCTGGTTTGCAGTACTTGATCACCTTTGGCACCCAATTTCTGTCCTAGCGTCTCACTAATCAATACTTCTGGTATATTCGTTAAGTGCGCTAAAATACCTAAAGCCACCATATTAGGGCGGCCTTTTTTTACTTTTTTAGCGGCTTTGGCAATGGGAAACTGAACAATTTTCGCACCTGACTGAGCAATGACTTCAGGCACATCTCCTGCCCCAGAATCACAAATAATTAGACTATCTGGGCGCAACGGGATTTCTGGAGCAAAACGTTCAACGTTTTTCCAATCAATGGCCAGCATCACTTGATAGTAGTCATCAGGGCCGGTATTTGGCTCGGAAGTCAAACGCAACAAGGCCGCCGCTTCACCGCCTCTAATTTGTGGTCCTAGAGTTCGAGTTAGACTACCATGCCAGCCAAGCTTAGCCGCACTGTCAAACAAAGTATTACCGGTGGTCATCGCACCCGCACCACCGCTACCGGCGACCACAATTGAAATAGACTTACTATTTGTTGGCTCTTGTAATGTCATTAGCTTCAGTCTCTTTTATTGGTTGCCTATGTCTAACATGGAGCTATGCATGAAGAAGCACATGGGCAATTTAACAGATAAATTTGTGGCACTCGCATGGTAAAAATGCCAATTCATGGTGTGTCGAAATGATTACAAATACTGTCCCGAATCAACTCGAATCACCTCCCCAGTTATTAGGCGAGCCCCCTCAGAAAGTAGGAACAATACGGCATTAGCGATATCTTCTGGCAGTGCCAAATCGGGTAACAACGCCTCATCACGTGCCTTATCAATAAACTGTTGCGGCAGCTGTTGTGCCATAGCCGTCATAACCATGCCCGGTGCCACCGCATTCACGGTAATACCTTTTGGACCAAGTTCCCTCGCGGCTGTTTTAGTAAGACCTATTAGTCCTGCTTTCGCCGCCGCATAATTGGCTTGGCCAAACTTGCCCCGCAAACCATTAATGGAGGTAATATTAACTACTCGACCATGGCCGGCAGATTTCATGTGCCCTGTTAGTGCTCGTAAGGTTTTAAAAGCACCACTTAAATTAACCTCCAACACACTAGACCATTCATCATCACTCATCTTGGCTATACTACGATCACGAGTTATGCCGGCATTATTAACCAATAACGTCGTATGAGCTGGCAACGTTGCAACAGCCGTATTAACAGCTTGCGAATCACACAGATCAAGTTGATAGTAGGTAAAGCAAGGGTCTCTTAATGGGCCAGGGTCGGAGACATCAAAGATATGAATTTCAGCCCCATGCTTGGCCAAACACTGAGCGATGGCTAAACCAATACCTTGGTTACCACCAGTAATCAGGGCCGCACGACCAGTGAGATCAAGAAGTTGTTGTTTACTCATGCCAATACACTCAAAATAACGATTTGACTAGCTTCCCACCAAACATCAACAATGGTGTTTGAAATTTACCGGGGTAACGAATAATCAGTGCAGAGAGTCGTACTTTGCCTGCAACTGCTCTTCACTTTCTTCCCAGTCTGGATCCTTAACAATACAATCCGCTGGGCACTCTAGCATGCACTGGGGTTCGTCTTCGGCACCCACACATTCAGTACACAAAAGCGCATTAATAATATAAATTGGATCGGCCTCACTAATGGCATCATTAGGGCATTCCAACACGCAAGCATCACAAGCCGTACAGTTTTCAATTATTTTTAAAGCCATGTTCGTTTTCCATTATTTCCATTTAACTAAGAAGGTCCCTGACCAATTCCTAAGTGCGCTTTATGCTGCTTGTCTTTGACGAAGCTTTTCATAACGGTAAGCGCCCCATATAGCCGCACCAATAGCGCCAGCATAGATAGAATCCTCACAAGATCGAATATCCACTTTCATACGCTGCTTTTCAGCACATTCCTTGAATGCTGCAATGAGTCCCGAGTCTAAAGCTAAACCACCAGTTGCCATGACCACGCCGGTTTTCATTTTTAACGACTTAAGCATTTTCACAAATCGATCTGCCATAGAAACATGGACACCCTTAAGGATATTAGGTCCGCTAATACCCCGTGAAACCATGTTAATAACATCAGTTTCGGCCAATACGGCACAAATGCTAGAGCACACTTCTGGGTCATCCGCCTGTTGCGACAGTTCACCAATTTCATCTTGTGCTACACCCAAATAGCGGGCAATGTTTTCTAAAAATTGACCCGAACCCGAAGCACATTGACTGGTCATCTTATAATTGAGCACCTTGCCCTGTTCATCCATGACAATCGCTCGACCGTTAAGAGCGCCTATATCTGCTACGCCTCGAGCCTCTGGCTCTAGGTAAATGGCGCCTCTAGCATGGGTGGTCATTGTATAAAAATGTCCCGTGCTAAAAGTTATATTTTCAGCATCACCTGTGGTGGCGCAATAGTCCACATCGTCACGAGTAAAGCCATTGCTCGCCAAAATGTCATCATAAGCTTGTTCTGTCAGCTTTAACGGGTCACGTTGGCGAATCAAATTAAGTCGCTTATCGAGCCACTCTATTTGATCACCTTCAATGCGAAATAATGTGGTTTGAATTGCTCCTGAACCGACATCTATACCTACTGTAATAGCCATCTGATATTCCCCTTATCCCATAACCGCACGTTGCGCAAAACTGGCACCGCCCAGGGCGCCTGTGTAAATTGATTCGGCGGATATGTTGATCTTCACATCCCCATAGTTGTCCTTCACCAACTTTTTCAGTTCTTGCACCGCAGACTCATTATTGGCCACCCCGCCGGTAAATGTGAACTCGTCAGTAATGCCGCCTGAACGAGCGATAATTGACATGGCTCTGAGCATAATGGATCGGTGCAAACCAGCTAATATGTCAGCCCGAGACTCACCCATGGATAACCGGTCGCGAAGCTCAGCACCAGCAAATACCGTACAGGTAGAGTTGATACGGGGCACCTTCTTGGCTTTCATGGCAATAGGACCTAACTCGTGCAGCCCAATTTTCATTTCATCGGCGATATAACCCAAATAACGACCACAGCCTGCGGCACAACGGTCATTCATCTGAAAGTTTTTCACCACACCATCCTCATCAACCTGGATGCCTTTGGTGTCCTGACCACCAATATCCAGCACTGTACGTGTGCCTTTAAACATGATGTGGGCTCCCATGCCATGGCACAAAATTTCGGAGCGTATATGCTCTTTGGGGAACGGCAAACGAACGCGGCCATAGCCCGTACCCACCACATATGTCTCTTCTAGCTCAACATCCAAGGTGTCACTTACAGCGGCCCTTAACTGTTCATAATCAACACCAATATCGCTATTCTCAGCCACTAGGTATTCCAACCCTTGCAAAAACTTACCTCGCAAATCTCCTTCTGGCGGGCGGTTTTCCACTTCGATAATCGCTTTGTCGTAAACATTCATAAGTAGCTCAAAAGGCAAACCTGCCAATTGCGCCTCATTTTCAGCTGTGCGCATAAAGCGCGAGCCCGCTATGTCACGAAAAAAATCTGACTTCAGCTTCACATCTGGCGCATATAATTCCTGCGCAGAAGTTGAAATGTCATTAAATATCTTGAACATGGTTTCTTTAACATGACCTTCTTTGCCAGCAAACCTTGCTCCGGTAATATGTAAATCACAGGTTTGCTCCAAGTCTTTAAGTTGCTCTAGAAACTGTGTCTTCTGAAAATTACGGCGCAAGTCCGACAATAGTCGTTCTATCTTGTCCCCAGCTCCCGGAATCTTGCCTATGGCTCGCTCCATCAAGGTAAAACGAGCATCAATAAATGCTTCTTGTTTAGACACAGCTGCCGCCGTGTCATAATTAGAACGAGAATTAGTAATGCCGCGCCCCAACACATCTCGGTTCTCATCCATAACCACCGCCTTGGTGGTAGTGGAACCTAAATCAATACCAATAAAACACTTCATAATTTGAATCCTCTATCGATCATGCCGCGGAGCTATTGCGCTTTTGCTCAATCATTTGGAAATAACTTTCCAGACGGTTTTTAACGTTGGAAGAAGAGAAGTAGCGTGGATCTACCAAGTCAGTTTCAACAAATGCAGCTGGTTTCCCCGTGCGCTTTTCGATTTCATTCATCATCAATAATTGACCAGCTGAAAAGCTATTACAGCTCTTGATGGAGTTGATTAGTAAACCATCTGCTTCATAATCATTGATGTAGTTTTCCAGCATCTCCGTGCGTGCAGGAAGATTAAGATTGGTATAACAACCCAAACAGTAATCGGCGAGTGACTCTAGTGGGTTATCTGGATCATGGCGGAAGCCATTTTCGTATACACCGCCCACCTTGGTATAAGAGCTAGCCACCACCACGGCGCCTTCGTCGTAGAACATCTTCCAGAACTCGCGCATATGGGTATAGTTAGGTGGCCCTTCAACCACTAAACGATAACGCTCTTTTTGCATTACTCCTTCTGGCGTCACTGGACCCTGTCCAGCTTTAACACGAGCATTAACTTCATCCCATAAAGCATCATAATAAGCGGTGCACTCAGGCGTGCCGCGGAAAGATGAAAATGATGGGCCTACGTAATAGATGCCGCCAAAATAGGAGTCTATCGGTGAAGGTTTATTTTTGGCTGTTTGCAGCACCCGGACCAGCTTGTCTTCGGCCTTGGCCGAGTGACGCATGTTTTCGCGCAGTCGATCTATATCAAACTTAACCCCACTGGTACGTTCAAGGGCAGGAATAATGTCCTCCTTTAACTGCTTAACCACATAGTCACGCATATTTGAGGTGATGATGCCGTCTCCCTGATAGGGCACGTGCAACATAGTGGTATCGCATTTGTACTCGTGACGCAGGGCTTCAAACCACTTCATAAAGGTGAAACAACCTGTATAGGACAATAGCAACAAGTCGGGGTCAGCTATCTTATCTCCCGACGGGCCAACATTGCCTTTGCGCATCATACCCAAGTCAGATTTCACATAAGTGCATACATCTTCATCCTGACCATGGCGCTCCGCCTCCATAATGTAGGCACCGGTTTTTTTCTGCATAGCTGATTGCAAGGCGTTTATTTCTGGGTAGTTCCCTACCACATCAAAGCATTGAATTAGCTCATTAAGATTACCCGGAACAAAGGTATAAACCACTTTCTTATCTGGATCATCCACCGCCTCGGCTAGCTTTTTATAGTTACCGCGAATCATCTCTTTCTGCATCAACTGAGAATGATCTTTTTGTACATCCTTCGCCAAATTAACCGGGGCTTTAGTATTGTTATCAGTTGTCATAATCAGCTCCACAGCTTAATTGAATCGGCAAACGTGCCAGCTTGCTCACGAATTGGTTGCATCTGGCCAGTATTCTCGGCGTATTTAAACGACACATTAGGAATGCCATTCTTATTCAACACGTCTTCCAACATGGGTTTTTCCAGCAGGGCTGGATCACAAAAACTAGGGGCAGCAAAGATAACTCCCTCTGCACCGGACTTGCGCACGGCTTCTAACAATTGGCTGCCTTTAAGTTCTTCACATGGCTCATAGGTGGCAGAAGTTCGAGTTGAATGTTCAAGGAAAGCATCAGAAAGATTCTGCAAAGGATCTCCGGTTTCCAGTACGTTTTCACGCAACCAGCGGTTGACTAAAATAAAATCATCATCCACCACATAACATCCCGCCAACTCAATGGAACGAATTAAATTAAGCGGTGGCTGTTCACAGAACATACCATTAAGCACCACTTTCACGTTATCACGCCTGGGCTTATCCACCGCGGACACGGCTTGTAAATATTCCTCTAGCATCTCATTGTGCTCTTCCACAGGCAGCACCTGCCCCGCGCGCATCAATAAATAGACTTCTGAAACAGGTATATTCCAAGGCACAACAGCTCGTAGGCGATATAACTCACGCAATAGATCGCGGTTAATGTTGTATAGTTTGATGGATTCCAGCAACGCCTCATCGGTTATCTTGCGACCAGAAATACCCTCTAGGCCTTCCATTAATTCACGCATTTCCTGAATATAGAATTTACCGCCAATGTCCTTATCATAGTTCTGTGGCACATCCACATAACGCACATAAGTATCTGGTTGAGTTAGCTTCCACACCCCTGACAAATTACGAATAACATCACAGATACTGGGAAACAGCATGCCATCTACAAAATCCAAGCGACCGGTTAAAGACAACTCCATAGTAGAGCGAGGAATACGACAAATGTAGCTTTGGTAAAATGCATCCCCCTGAATGACTTCCATCTGATCACCACCCCCATAGATGCCCAGAGGCAACATACCCGCTGCATGAATCAACTCTCGAGGGATATAAATGGGTAAAAACCCAATTACATGGCGGCCTTGTTCCGCATCCTTCCACTGCCTTGCAGCGGTGAAATCAAGGTCTTCATATAACGCCAGACAGCGTTCAATTATTTGTGTTGTTTTACTCATATTAGCGCTGACCCCAATTTACTTTACGTTTTTCAATAAAAGCCTGTAATCCTTCAACCGCATCATGGGTGTGCATCAATTCCTGCAGGTAAAGTGCTTCTACCGCATCTAATTTAGCTTTGATTCGAGTTACCGCATCATGCTGAGCAGCCTTTACAGCGAAGCGCAGTGAACTGGCACTGGAGCTCAGTAAATGCTGCTCAAACCAGGCTACCGCAGCAACACTTGGTTGTTCGGCTAGTTCATTGACTAATCCCATACGGTGAGCTTCAACAGCATCTACGCTGCGCCCCGACCATAAAAGATCTTGGGCGTTGCCTGAACTCATTTTTTCCGGTAGTAAACAGGAAGCGGCTGGGGCAAATACACCGAGCTTTATTTCGGGTTGACCCAGTTTGGCGTGCGGTTGAGCAAACAAGATATCGCCACTGCAGGCCAACTCCAAACCACCACCCAAACATTGGCCTTGTATGGCCACTAAAATAGGTACCGGATAGTCCAGCATTTGCTTAATCAAGGCATGAAAACTGGTCAACATTTGCGCACACTGTTCTGGCAGATGCTCTTCTACGCTAGCACCAAAACTAAAATGTGACCCTTGTGCATCCAATACAACGGCGGTCAAATCAGCTTCATGGTGATGCGCTGAAAAGGCGCTAGATAAGGCGGCAATCATGGTCGCATCAACGATATTAGCTTTCGGTTTTGCTAAGCGAAGGCGTAATAATCTGCCACCGTGTTCTAACCAAACTTTTACAGGTAATTCACTCACAACTAATCCTCGGCTTTAGGCATCAAGCTTTCTATCAACTCAGGCGTCCAGGGAGTGGCCTGTGCTAAAGCTTGCCGCAATGCCACAAAATCAATTTCACGACCAATTTCACGATTGCCTTCGTTGAAGGCGCGGAAACCCGTGCGGGCTTCATTCATCATATTTAGTGCCAGCCATGAACGTGAATTTTCTTTATTGGCATTCCAAGCTTGAAGCTTGGGTTTGCGCAATTCCTCCAAACTCTTAGCCATACATTCAGGAAAGGTTTCCAGTAGTTTGCTGCATAACTGTTCTATCTTTTCATCCAGCATAGACAGGTCAATTTCACCAGCTTTGATCTGGGCTTTGGCTTGCTTCAAAGCTTCGCCAGTTTTAAATTCGCCATGCACAATACGACCGAACTGGTCCACATAACGATCAGTAATTACCGTGGGATTAGCCACAAACTCACCATCAATTTTAAGCGCCGGCACTACCTCACAACTAATGCCTAATCGATAGGCCTTATGGGCTGAAAAAGGTTCGCATAAAGTCCCTGACACCATGGCCTGTTCACACCCGATCATTACAGGCAGAAAATCTGTTGCACCACCAATAGCAGCAGAACCATGCTTAGGTCCGGCCTGACCAAAATTGGCCAAATCCTGAGCTACAGTGAAATCAGCAGCCATACCTATTTCCTGGCCACCACCAATACGCATGCCATTGACTCGACAAATAACCGGTTTATCACAGTCAAGAATGGCCGATACCATGTCATTAAATAAGCGCATGTACTGACGATATTCCTGTGGATTACCGGCATAGTACTCAGCATACTCCTTGGTATTACCGCCGGTACAAAAAGCCTTGTTACCCACTGCTGTAAACACCACGGCATTAACATCGCGAGCACAAGAGGCGGTGCGAAAGGCCAAAATCACAGCCTTGGTCATATCCGTTGTATAGGAGTTATATTGATTGGGATTATTCAAAATAATCCAGGCGTTATACAAACCTTCGGCTATGCTGCCATCCAAACGCACTGCAGGGCGCTTTTCGTAACGCACCATGCCATCACACAACTGCTCAATATCGGTGGTCACCAAATTGTGATCAACGACCTCAGCAGGTACGGTGCCTTGTACAATTGATTCTGTGGTTGGGTTCATTACTCTGTCTCCTAAGGTACAAGAATGGCGCGAGCGCTGAGCTTATGCTCATGGGCAGCGCTGAAAATTTCATTAATTTGATGCAACGGGTATTGTTTGATAAATGGTTTCATATCGACTTTGCCACCCAATACTAGATCCAGAGTTGATGCGTAGAGATCTGGAGGACAGCCCCAGTTTCCCTGCGCGCTAGCATGAAATGCCATCAACTTAGACAGGCACAATTCGAGCTTGGCCATAGTGAAGCCAACGACCGCCAAATGAGCACCGAAAGTTAGCAAACCAAAAGCTGTTTTTTGGCCGCTAGCACTACCGGAGCACTCAAATATTTTCCATTCGGTAGTACGCAAGCCATTTTCAGTAGCAAACGCCATAATGGTTTTTTTCAAAGCGCGCGGGTCAAATTCACCCACATTAAGTGCCAGACTCGCACCGTACTCTTTCTGCTTAGCGAGCTTTTCATTATCCAGATCAATTGCGACGACTGTTGCCCCCATAGCCGCCGCCACTTGAACGGCATAACCACCAACGCCACCAATACCAATTACTATGGCCAAATCACCAGCTTCAATTTGAGCCTGCACTACCGCTTGGTAAGGCGTTGTAACAGCATCAGCAACCACGGCTACATCTGCCAATTGCAAACCCACTTTCGTCAAGCGTTGCTCATCGACCTCACAAAGACAGTGGCCAGGGACAGTTATATGGGAAGCAAAACCGCCTTGTATATCATTTCCAGGCATTTGCTGGTTTCGACAAATAGTATGCTTGCCACGTTGGCACAAATCACACTGACCACAGGGAATAACCGACGGAATAATCACGGCCTGACCCAAGCTGGCTTCACAGTCAGCACCTACTTGAATCACTCGACCACTAATTTCATGACCTAAAGCTAAAGGTAATTCGCTATTGGTGCGCACACCGTCATAGAAGAAGCCAAGGTCTGTATGGCAAACACCACAGCCCGCCACCTCAACAACCACTTCTCCAGCCCTTGGCTTGGGCATAGTAAAAGACACTTTTTCAAAGGCTTGGCCCGGTTCATTCATAACCCAGCGATAGCACTCAAGCATGGTGATGGCCCCGCTTAACACTGAAAGGGATAACTAGCATGGTATAAACTCCTAGATATTAGGTACACCTAATGGTAGGTTGTTATTATGATAATGCTACCTTATTGTATGGATACCTTACTGTCAATTGAATAAGAACCTGCGCACTTGACGTAAGTCAATGCTTTGAAATGAATAAGGATACACCCCCAACCAAGGCTGAAAAATTCTTAGCCAAGAAGAAGGTTGGGGAAATGAGAGACTAAATAAAAGAGGGTTTTAGACCGTGAGCTTGCGCAGCAAACACAATAGCTGCTGGCGCTCCTCATCCGTAAGACGATGGGCTACTTCTAGGTCGTTGGCAAAAACTTCGGGAGTGACTTGGTCAAGAAACGTTTGCCCAGCGGGAGTTAAATGCAAAGCGTAGGCGCGACGGTCTTCAGCATGGCGACGACGCTCTACTAGTTCACGTTTTTCAAAACGATCTATAATTTCCCCTAAGGTGGAGCGCTCAATGCCCTCTGCCCGAGCTAAGCCTGTTTGGCTTACTCCTGGATTGTTTTTTATCTTGATCAGCAAACCAAACTGGCCAGGGGTGATATTGCGGTGTCCAATACGTTTAGAAAAATTATGAAATAGGGTTGTTTGCGCGCGCCTCAATTGATAGCCAATCATATGGTCAAGATCGCCTAGTTCAAAGGATTGTTGCTGACGCGCCTCTTGTGTTTTGCGCGAGGCTGTTGTACTCATGGGTTGTTATAAATCCTGATAAAATGCGAATGAATATTAATTTATACACCTTTTACATTATGGACAATATTTCTAATAATGCCAAGCCTATGTACGATTTACAAATGAGTAACAAAAGCGATTGGCCAGTTATGGATTAGTTCTTGGTCATATCGACAAATCGTAAGGGCTGTACTTCGTTACTTTGCCTGAACTCATTGACCGCGGGCGGCGGCACACAATCTCCGCTGGCACAGGGGGTTGGCCCTGGCAATTCCGCATGGCCTATTTTGCGAAATTCCTCACTCCATTCCATAATTTCTGGTTCTACACCTGCCGACGGAAATAGCGCCGCTGAACCAGTCATGCCCAAGTTTTCATGTACCTGATAGCTTTCCCCTTGGTACAGAAGGATATCCCCTGCGACAAAGTCGTACATTTTATTTTTAGTCATGGGTGATCTCCTATAGGGCAACACTTACCTTATTGTTGTTACTTTTCCAATACCTACTGATCAATGCCCAACCGCTGTGGATGGGTATAGATAGTAAACCTTTTCTCTCGCACAAAACCACACAAGGTCAAACCATAGCGAGCCGCAAGGTCTATGGCCATGGTCGTAGGCGCACCTACTCCCGCTAGTATTTCAACACCTGTGCGAATTGACTTAAGCACCAGTTCGGTACTGATTCGACTAGAAATCATAACGCCACAGCCTTTAATGAGCTGGTTATCCAGCAACGCCATGCCCAACACCTTATCCAAAGCATTATGACGCCCCAAATCTTCACATGGTTGCTGGCCACCCACTTGATCAAACAACAAAGCGGCATGGGTGCCCCCAGTATGAATAAAAACTTGTTGCTCAGCCTGCATAGCCTGAGCATGCTCAAGTATTTGGTGGGCTGATATGCGCAATGTATAGGCCAGCTTATCTAGATCAAAAATATTATTTTCTACAATATCAACACGCGTACAGAGGCCGCAAGAACTGGTCACTAAAACGTCCTTTCGGTGCAGGTGAACATGCTCTGAGTCAGTTAACTTTATGCGCACCACATTGGGCGCTTTATCACAATAAGCTAGACTAAATAGCTGATCTAAATGAGTGATAATACCCTCACTCAAACAGAACCCAGTAGCCAAAGCAAACACCTCTGGCACGCTATCAGCCCCAATAATTCCCTCATCATGCAGGTAGCCAAGCTCAGCATTCAGGGCTTGTGTGGGGGTCCACATAATATTAAAAATACCAACCTCATCAATATCCAGGGTTAATACATCCTCGATCATGACTTGCTGTGGATGGCGCTCAATATAATCGGCACCCACCTCAAAACGACACGCCTCTACTAGTCGAACTCCATGGGCCACATCAGCTAGGTCAGAATCGTTATTTAAATGGTGAGACTTGTTTTTCATACTATGCCTCAAATCCTGAACTAACTTCTACTCGTTTCTGTATACGTTGCCATTGCTCATCAACCTCCGCCTGCAAACTAGCGATCTGTTCTACTGACATATGACGGTAGCGTTTTTGCTGTTTTAGATAATCATTAATGGGTTGATTCTTAGTCGTTTTGTTAAGCACATAATCATGACCACCAAACACTTCAAGCAGAGGGAAAACACCAGAATCAACAGCCAATCTCGCTGTTTTAACCGCGCCATCATCCACCACACCCCAACCGGCTAAGCAAGGGATCAGGACAATAATTACCTTGGTGCCACGTATAGCCTTAGCTTTTTCCACCTTGGCCGCCATATCATTTAAGTCACCAGGACTGGTGGTAGCAATATAGGGAATGCGATGCGCGGCCAATATCTCCACCATATTTTTCTTGCTGGTTTCCTTACCCGCCGGTGTGCTCCCGGTAACAGCGCTCTTGGGAGTAGACGAGCTCTTCTGCCCTCCGGTATTCATATAACCTTCATTGTCAAAACAGATGTACAAGATATCTTCATTACGTTCAGCGGCAGAGGACAACGCCTGCAAGCCAATATCATAGGTGCCACCATCCCCAGCTAGGGCTACGACCGTGGTCTCGGTTTTCCCTTGCGCCACCAAACCTCGCTTGACCCCACTGGCCGAAGCGGCGGCTGACTCTAGGGTAGTATGAAATACAGGTATTTTTAAGGCACTAGCTGGATAGCCACCGCAAATCACGGCGCTACAAGATGGTGCCACAACCGCCATAGCGTCAGACCCAACTGTGTTGAGAATAACCCGCAAGGCCAATGCCTCAACACAGCCAGCGCAAGCCACATGGCCTGAAAAGAAATGACCGTCATCTTGGTAATCAATTAGTTCCATTTTCTTATTCCACCCAAATTGAATCAACACAAGCTTCAGCCTGTGCATACTGGCTAACCCAGCGTTGAATGTGTTCAGCAGCCACATTCACGCCGCCAACCCCAGCTAATAAACCGTGAATTTGGGGAGCTTTTTCCATACCGAATAAAGCACTCTTGAGCTCCTGATGCAAAATGCCTCCCATACCTGGAGAATAATTTCTATCCAGCACCAGTACTGTCGACACGCCCACTAAAGCCTCCCGTAATGCGGCTCCAGGCAAAGGCCTGAACAAACGTACTTTGATCAATCCAACCGACTGGCCTTGCTGGCGCATTTCATCAACTGCCTCCCGCACAGTGCCACACATACTGCCCATGGTGACGATAAGCACATCCGCCTGTGCCGTTCGGTAATGTTCCAAGGGCCCGTAATTACGGCCACATAACGCTCCCCAGCGCTGGCCTGTTTGGCTTACTAATGACTCAACTTTAGTCATGGCATCGCACATTTCACGACGGCTCCGGTTCCAAGCGGCCTGATCAATGGGCGCGCCAAATGAGCGTCCCGTTTGGGTATCCAGCTTATGTTCCAGCTGTAAAGGTGGCAAAAATTGATCCACCCATTGCTGATCAGGTATGCGGACGGCTTCTACGGCATGAGAAACATAAAATGCATCATGATTCACCATTACGGGTATGTTTGCTGCCTCAGCAATAGCAAATGCCATAATGGTTGTATCTAGAGATTCCTGCGGTGTCTCACTATAGAGTTGAATCCAACCCGTATCTCGCTGTGCCAAACTATCTAACTGGTCTGGCCAAAAACCCCATGGTGAAGCTGGCGTTCGATTGACGTTAAACAATACGATGGGGGCCCTTGCCCCAGCGGCATAATGCAGTAACTCATGCATCAGCAATAATCCTTGCGACGAGGTAGCCGAAAAGACACGTGCCCCAGTCAAAGAGGCGGCGATAGCCGCGGCCATGGCCGAATGTTCAGATTCAGGAGTCAGCAATTCCACCGTCATCAGCCCTTTATCTTGCAGCTCGATGATTTTTTCCAATATCGGCGTCTGAGGTGTTATGGGGTACAGGGGCGCCACGTCAGGACGTGCCAATTTAACTCCCCAAGCCACGGCATGATTGCCGCTTAGTAATGTACCATCATTATTTGTGGTCATGAGCATGACTCCTGCTTAGTGCTACAGCCCGTGTCTTCACGCATGATAATAGAGCCCGTAGGACATTCAGCCACACACAATCCACAGCCTTTGCAATAGTCACTTTTGATACTGTAGCCAATGCCTCTGCTAGGGCCTGACTGAGCACGATTGGGGCTACCATCGATCTCCGATGTCGCCAACTTAGTAATCGCCATATCTGGACAATGATAGAAACAATTATCACAATATGTGCAAGTACCACAGCTAAAACAACGGCCGGCTTCGATCATGGCGCCATGGTCAGACAATGCTTGCTGTACCTCAGAAAAACCATCTAGCCTGGTTTCCAGCTCCGTCTGCTTTTGCTTTTGACGTTTGGATATCGGGTAGTAGTAAGAATTAATCGCCTCAAAGCCTACCGGCTTTTCTGTCTTTACTTGCGCAACCTCTGTATGGGGTCGCAGATAATGGCTGATGGCCTGTGCTGCCTGCTTGCCCATGCCCACAGCGTGGGTCACAAAGCGATCCATACTCGCCATATCACCACCAGCAAATATGCCACGGCAACTGGTTTGCCAGCCTTGATCTGTCTGAGCAAGCCCCTGATCAGCGGCCAGCAAACCAGCCCAACGATCCATATCAACTTGTTGACCAATAGCAGGAATAACCGTATCTGCCACAAGGTTAAACTCACTGCCAGTAAGTACGTCAATGGCAAATTCACCACGCTCTGCACCAGCACTAAAGTCCACTTTTACACAATGCAATTGCACCCCTTTATCTTTCACTTGAGTACTTTGCATCATGGCACCACAAACAAATTCAACACCTTCTTCTAGAGCCTCTGTCACTTCTATTGTCTGGGCAGGTAATAAGTGCTCAGGCTCTAGTGCTAGGATAGTGACAGCTTTGCCCAAACGGCGCGCACTGCGAGCCGTATCGATGGCAGCACTACCGCCGCCTATCACCAAAATACGTTCACCCAAAAGCATATTCTGACCATGGCTCATGGCTGCCAGAAAGGCAGCACTATCCAACACCCATGGTTGTTGATAATCCAACATGGGCAAATTTTTGGATTGGCTTGCGCCAGTGGCTAAATAAACCGCATCATACTCTTTATGCAATCGTTTTAAGGCCGCTTGGTCTTGCAATTCCACTTCCAAATGCAGATCAATTCCCAAATCTATTATGCGTTCTATTTCAGCATCCAAAATAGCCCTATCCAAGCGATAAGACGGAATGCCATAACGCATCAATCCACCTAGTTGATCACGCGCCTCATAGAGGGCCACTTTGAAGCCACGACGGCGCAATTGATAAGCACAAGATAAACCAGCCGGGCCACCTCCAACGATGGCCACCGAACAGTCATCATCTTGTTTGATGGCTGGCAAAGCCCAGCTTTGGGTCAATGCCATATCGCCCACAAAGCGCTCCAAACTGCATATGCCAACCGTCTCGTCCAGTTGCTGTCGATTGCATGCTGTTTCACACGGATGATGGCAAATACGGCCAGCAATGGCAGGAAAAGGATTGTTTTCCATCAAGGTTAGCCAAGCACCGTAGTATTCAGAACGGCTGACCTGTTGAATCCAGGAGGCTATATCTCCTTGTACTGGACAAGCGCCATGACAGGGTGATGGCGCCACATGATAGTCAGGTTTTGCCTCACGCCAAGTACCCGTCAACCTCACTTCAGAGGTTGTGGTCGTCCAAAGTGGCGAAGCTTGTTGTTTATCTGTTGCTACCACAGGCTTAATCCTCGTTATAATTGTTGTTGTAGTAAGTCAAATGCCATACGGCAAGCTGCCACATTTTGAGCTTGTTTTACAGGCGCAGTTTGCTCTACCACCTGACACATGGTGTTGATATTGGGTTCTTGTATTAATCGAACAAAGGCCCCTAATAGGGCCGAATTTACGACCTTACCCATGCCGTTTTGTCTTGCAATAGCCTTACCGTCGACGGCCTTAATTTGATAGTCCCCAAGGCCACTAAAGGCCTCGCTGGGTTGGTGGCTATTGACCAATATCAGGCTGCCCCTAGCGGCGTTACGCAGAAAATTTTTATCCAGCAAACTTTCATCAAAACAAAGCATGGCAGTAGCGTTTTCAATATTACAACGTGCACGGATAGGCTTATCATCCACGCGCAAGGAAGACGTAACAGGCGTTCCCCGACGCGCACCACCATATGTGGCAAAAGTCTGCACTTGCAAACCCTCAGCATAAAACGCCTGAGCTAGTAAATTACCCGCCGTTTGCGCGCCTTGGCCACCACGTCCCAAAATTATAATTTGTCTCATGCATGAGCACCTTTATTATCGTTATTGGTTTTGTCGAAAACCACTCTGCCCTACCACGCGGCTTTGACCTTGGCCACGCACAGGGGTCCTTGGCAGTCTAAATCCACGAGTTTGGGCCGCTTTGGTCACGACTATGGCCTTGGTATACCAGCCACTGAAGGCCGCTATTAGCCCAGCTAGAACGACAATAGCTTCAACTTCCAGCCACCAATCTGCCACCAACAAAACCACGGGGAGCAAATTCCCAACCATGGTCCAAATGAACAAGTCGTCGACCTTATTACAAGAAGCTTCGGGGGCGCCATCTATGCGCAACTGGTGCGCATAACGCAACCAAAATCCAAGACGCATAAATAACAACAACGCCAAAATTGGTACCAATGCAGTATGTGCTGAGGTCACAGAAATACACAGGGCCAAAGCCAAACCTTCGGTCATACCGGTAATCAGCATATAGGGTTTGATGGCCACATGACGCCACGCTGGAATGCCTCGGGCTGCATGAAGAATACGCATTTGGCAATACAGAAATAGGCCTGCCAATAAGGCTGCCGATATGGAGGCCAATACGCCTATAAATTGACCGGCAAAAAATACCGATAGGGCCATACTCACATACAGGGGAATAGCCACAATTCCCTCACGAGTCATCCACGATGTCTGTGGATGGAAGAATAGATTAATGGAACGCCATGGTCTGCCAATTTCGAGAAACACCATGAATAAGCCAAAGGAAATACTTAAAAATCCTGCTATAACTAGGGGTGTGTTATCCAAACCCTGCAGTGCATAAAACCCAGCCACCAACAATAAACCAGCCCCAGTACCCCCACCAATAAAATTACAGGCTGCACGAATGTCCCAGAATTTCTGTAACCTTGGCCAAGGCCCTACCTTACCTCGCTTACCACCCTTCTTGCGCTGACCGCCTTTATCAGTCTTGCTATAACCTTGCTGACCATGTTTCACATTAAGTCCTCCGGTTTTTTATCCCATATATAATAAAAACCTGGGTCAGTACCAAGATCTTCGTGCATACGAAAATGCTCAACCTTAGCAAGCAGTTTGCTTACCGGGCTATTGGGATCGTCTTTATCGCCAAAGGTCAAAGCGCCACTGATACAAGCGTTAACACAAGCAGGCGTGGCTTCCGGGTGCACACCTGGTTTTAGGCCTTTGGCAATACCAGCATCAACCACATCTATACAAAATGTGCATTTCTGAGCCACACCAATCTTGCCCTCATCAAAGCGTGCTGCTTCATTGGGCATAGGCTCCATGCCGTAGGCAAATTCGGCTTCGTCTACGATGTAACGCGCCTCATACGGACAGGCCAAAGCACAATAGCCACAACCAATACACAAATCATGGTCAATTTGTACACTGCCATCGTCACGTTGGTAGGTGGCGGTAGTAGGGCATACTTCTTCGCAAGGGGGATCGCCACAGTGCTGGCAACCCGTTGGCAAGAATACCCGACTCACATCTGGAAATTCCCCCACTTCAATATCAAGCACTCGCCGCCACTGCACCCCGGGGAGTGTTGCATTAGCTTGTTTACAAGCCGCTGTGCAAGTTTGGCAACCGACACAACGCCGCAGGTCAGCGACCATAACATACCTTGTCATGCTACAGCCTCCAAACGTCGAATCGACACACGCACCAAATCAGCCCCCGACCCTGTACCATCAGTAAGCTCGATAGAGAGTGGCATAATCGTGTTAAGGCTAGGGAAATCCAAGTCTTTGGCATAAGGTGTTGCCCAAGCATCAAACTGTCCTGGAATACATATGGTGTCAGGGCGAATACCTTGTACCGGCTCCGCTCTACCACTTGTGGTGCCTACCAGAGAACGGATTTCGATACGGTCACCGCGCTCGATACCCATCTGCTTGGCTACCCCAGCATTCAGAATAATCGAGCCATGACCACGTACATTCCTACCAACATCATCCATCAATTGAATACTGATATTGCTACCCGCAGCATATTGGGCACTTTTAGTGGTAATACCCCAAAATGGAAAATCCTCTGGTTTACCACCCATATTTACCAACGCCTTTTCATAGTGAGTAGGCACATCATGCCAGCTAGGGATAGCCTCATATTCAGTAAGTTGCAAATCCCACCAATGACTGCCTTTCTCGTGCATACGTCGCTTGAGCTCTTCACCAACTCGAATAAGGCGCTCTTGATAGGGTAATTCAAAGCGTAGGTTCTGCTTCACCATGGTGGGGTACAAATACCAATCTTCCCGCTTATAAGGCACCACATAAAATCCATGCTCTTTGAACCACTGCAGATCATGCACTTCTTTTCCCTTGGAGAAAAAACTTGTGGCGGCCTTGCAGGCGGCATCCCAAACAGCATCAGGACTATGCTCTTGATCAACGTCTAAGCTAAAGTCATACCCCTCACCCTTGAGAGAAATCCCTCCCGCACCCTTATTAAGGGCTTGGTTGAATTGCCTTAACAAGCCGTTGCGTTTGGCAAGTTCAGTTGCAATCCAAGACATGTCTCGCGCCTCGTGCTGAGGTTCCACTACGGCTTGGCGTAAAGCAACGCCTTGATGCTTCCATACTTGCTCAACAAATTTGGTGCCACCAATTTGGATCAATTGTGTACTTTCAAAATCGGTAGCATCTGGCAACAAAATGTCGGCCATGTGATTAGTTTCATCAGGCGTATAAGCAAACGCCACTGTGAACGGCATTTTCGCTACAATCTCTGTCATTTGATTGCTATCCCAAAAACTAATTGCGGGATTACTACGGTAAATAAACCAAATATCTGGGTAGCTATTGCGTTCCCAGCCCTCGGGGGCGTCATCTAAGAACATCCATGCCAAATGGGAAGGCCCTAGTGCCTGGCTCCAAGCGCCATTATTTCCCAATAATGGCACTAAGGTGGAATGGGCATTACGACCAACAGGGATATCGTGCCAATTGTCACGATCTGTGGGGTTCAAGGATGCCGCCATGAAACCGTCTTCGCCTGGTTTGACACTGGCCAACCGATTGCCCAAAGGGCGGTTTAGGCGCACGGTAGTACCGATGGTACCGCCAGGCACTTCCAAAGCCCCTACCAACGTCGCCATAACGGTGCGTGCCCAGCAGCATTGATACGCACCCCAACCATTGTTAACCGTCTTACCCAAAGCAATAGCCACGGGGCGAAAGGGCAAGGTTTCCCCGTCCACTTCAACCGTTTCTCCCACACAAGCATGTTGCAAAAACTCACTGGCAACCCGGCGAATAGTAGACGCCGGAACATCACATACAGACTGCGCCCACTCGGGTGTGTAATTAGAAATTATGTCGTTCATTTCAGTAAATGACGTATTTCCTTTTACCATCTGGTACTCAAAACGTTCATCATCTGGGCCCTGTTCATAGGCCTTAATAACCTCAAAGGTGCCGTCTATGGCGGCGTCAATGTCCGGGGTATCGTGGGCCACGGCTGTAGCGCTTAGCAAGTCCCAAATTAGAGGTTTACCGGATTCAGGATGGCGTAGGTAATAACCCTCTGGGCCAACTAGGTAAGGAGCCGCTGTACGATCCTTTAAAAATGGCAAATCTAACGCTGTTCTAGCATTCTCAAACAACATGACATGCAACATGGCAAACATGAAGGCCATGTCCGTTTTCGGTTTAATGGGTACCCACTCGGCCGAAGTACCGCCGGTTACAGACAGGTGGGGTTCAACCTGCACGCGCTTGCAACCGCGCGCTCGTGCAGCAGCATGACGCCAAGTGGCGCAAGGACCACCTGAAGAATCTAAATTGGCGCCAAAGGAAACGACATAATTGGTATTGACTGTATCAGCGCAAACAGTAAAGCCACGATGCCAGTATTCTCCATAAAGATGCTCGGAGTGCACACACTTAACCCCTTGGCCAGAACCAAAACTGAAGTCTATGGGGCCCCAAGAAGCTAGGAAAGCTGGCAAGGTGCCCATATAAGATGCAGGAGTACCACCATGGCCAAAAGACACTGCCACTCGAGGCAAGCCCGCCTCATCTTTAAGACCTTGTTGCTTTACCTTGGATAATTTTTGAGTGATGGTGTCCAGTGCTTCATCCCAGCTAATAGGCACAAAACCAGGATCCTCATTACGCCCCTTTTTAGGGTTTGTTCGCTTCATTGGGGTTTTGATACGACCTGGATTATAGACTTTCTGAACATGGCCATAGGCCTTAACACACACGCGGCCATTAGCCGGGTGTATACCGGCAGCATCACAATTAGGCTGTACTTCTGTCGCCACGCCATCTTCCACCTTAACCTTCATTAGATCAGGCCCGGCAACGCAGTTGTAACAATAGGTTGGTAATAAACGTGTGTCAGGCACTTTATCGCCCTCCGAATTTAGTTTTCACGACAATCAATAACTCGCACCGCTTTGCCCATAGAGCGTGGCACGGCACCTGGCGACTGCAACTCAACAGTACAAGTCACGCCTATCATTGACTTGATATGGTGTTTTAGCGCTAGCGCTACCTTGCTATAGTCTTCCATGGCAAGCTCAGGTGAGGCTTCAACCTCAACACGCAAAGAATCCATTACGCCTTCGCGCTGTATAATGAGCTGATAATGCGGAGCCAAGCCTTCAAACCCGATCATTGCTGCTTCCATTTGTGATGGGTAAACATTTACCCCACGGATAATCATCATGTCATCGTTACGCCCAGCAATGCCCATAATACGGACATGGGTACGACCACATTCACATTGTTGTTTGTTTAGGCGGGTGATGTCATGGGTCCGATAACGAATGATGGGCAGCGCTTCTTTGGTGAGAGTGGTGATGACCAGCTCACCTTCGGCATCATCAGGCAAGGCCATGCCTGTCTGTGGATCAATCAACTCAAACAAGAAGTGATCTTCCCAACCGTGCAGCCCCTGTTCAGCGCTGCAACCCACAGCAACCCCAGGCCCCATGATTTCAGACAAGCCATAGATATCTACGGCCTTGATACCCATACTCTGCTCCAGTTCCTTGCGCATGCCCTGACTCCAAGGCTCACCACCAAAGAGGCCAATTTTGAGATTACCATCGCGCAGGTCGATGCCTTGCTGTAACGCTATTTCAACAATATTAAGCGCATAGGAAGGGGTGCAACATAAAACGTGGGCGCCAAAGTCATTGATCAGCATGACCTGTTTTTCAGTATTACCACCCGACATGGGAACCACACTGCAACCTAAACGTTCGCCACCATAATGCGCTCCCAAACCACCTGTAAAAAGGCCATAACCATAAGCATTGTGCAAGATATGACTCGCATGTGCTCCTGCACAAGCTAAGCTACGAGCCATAAGGTTGGTCCAGGTATCTATATCACCAGCTGTATAGCCGACCACAGTGGGGCGCCCTGTCGTACCCGATGAAGCATGCAATCGCACCACTTCTTCGCGTGGTGTAGCTAACATACCGAAAGGATAGTTTTTGCGTAGATCATCCTTAACGGTAAAAGGGAACTTATTTAAGTCATCAAGGCATTGCAGTGACCCCGGTGTAACCCCAGCAGCATCAAAAGCCTGGCGGTAATGATCAAGACCATAAGCTCGGGTAACAATGTTTTGTAATCTTTCAAGTTGCAAAGCCTGCAGTGCCTCACGAGACATGGTCTCCAGCTCTGGTTGGTACATCGGAGCAGACCGCTGTACCGCTTCGGCACTCATATTATTTTTGTCAGTTGCCATTTTTTTCCCTATCGCCAACTTCTTCTTGGCGTGTAATTAATTGCTATTGAATTTTCTGAGCCTTTGCTAATTTACCCTTAAGTCGTTGAGCGGTAGTTTCCACATCAACCACAAAACGTGAATGCTTGCCTTTGGCAACCTGTTCCAAACTATCTCGGACACTGAATTCGAAATGAACCGCTCGGCCTTTCACCTCAACTACTTCGACACTAATCTCCACCCACATAGCCAACAAAGTTGGACCCATATGGTCTAACTCCACCCGCGTACCCACTGAGTCTTCTTCAGTGTCAATATTTTCTAATAACAAATTGCGGCAGACAGTTTCGACGTCAAGCACGAGGTAGGGAGAACCATATACACGACACTCTTCACCCATAAAGCCAATCGTACGGGCCTTATCGACGTTGTAACGCTCGGTTTTTTTAATACCAGCAGTCAAACTAGATTTCATACAGTACTCCTTAATAAATCTAAAAATTTACAAAACCAAAAACCAAAAACAAAGCGCCATTATTTCGGCTCAAGCCTAGATACCATTAAACACACCCTCTTAATTAATGATACCGAAATAATTTTGTCAATATAAATCATGTATCACATTTGGGTTTCATGACCCAAGTCAGCTGCCCTGCAACCATTCTGACAGCAACCGGAACAAGCCCTTGCCAATAGCATAGTGCTAGACTATTTCATGATGCCATTTTGAAGCGACGATAAAGGCTCAATGCCCGCCCCAGATTCAGGGCCATCATGGCAAAAAATATAAACCACGCTACACCTGCCAGGCGAGCAAATTGAACAGGCCACAATACGGCAGGAAGTATCACTCCCAGAGCCAGCAGATACGTCTGAAACTGAATTTTGGTATAAACATTTGAGATGATCGTCTTCATGTGAGGAACCGTGGTTCCAGATTTGCCTGCCATCTGCAGCTGTGTATTGATATTGTGCAGATGCAGCCAAATTAGAAATGCCACAATTTTGTATAACATAGCGGTCATCACGGCCATCACGAATCCAACCACAAAAAAGGTTACCGCAAGTAAGTGCAGTGGCTCCAATAGCCAGACAGGCCATTGCCAACTAGCCACCAAAATAGCGCCCCACCAACAGGCCACTGACAATAACAAAGAGCCACAGGCAAGCTGCCAGTAGTGAATATGGTAGTCCTTTATCTTGCGCCTTCTATAATGCTGCAAGCGCAAAGTTTGCAGGGCAAAAGCAATGAATAACAGTGAAACCAGCCCCTCAGCGAATAAGCTGAGCAATTGCCAAAGCCACTGATAATGAGGCAATCCGAAATGACCTAACGATACAAAAGAACGAATTAACAAAAGCCCAAAAATACAAGGAGCCAACCATTGCACAAGATAATTAGGGTATTCCTTTGTGATTTGAAACATGGGTACAACTTGCCATGCAACAGAGACAATCAACATACCAACCCAGCCGACAAGCCCCCACATGAGGTGCAAATTGGTTCCCCAAGGCCGCAGTAATATCATATTGCCAGTATGCCCCCAAGCAAGCACCATCCCCAACACCAAGGTAAGCAGCAAGGCCAGAACCGCCAGTTTCATGCCTCTAAGAGACTGACTTTGTGAACTAGCGCGCATAAGCGCTGTGCCGACCGCCCAAGCAAACACCAATACGGCCATACCAAGTAATACAATTGAAGCCGCAAAAAGGCCTGATTTTTTTACTAAGAAGGCTAGTAATAACGTAACAACGCCCGTCATCCACGACAAATACAATAGCCAAGCAACCAACCTAGGCCGGGTAATCACAGCGCCAGCCAATACGGGCAACATTTGTTGCATAGCGCCAAACATGATCGATGTAAAAAAGCCCAGCACTAGTGCATGTGTTATAGCTAGCATGGCTGGCGTCCAGCGAGAACCTAAGGCCTCATCCCCCCACCAGATCAATAACACAGCGGCAAGCATGCCAAACACTGGCGCACTTAAAAAAAATCGAAAGGGTACCGATACAGGGGGAGCTTGCTGCAGGGATAGGCCACTCAATTGCATGAGCTTGGCACACATAATTGATTGATTAATTGCTGACTATAGACTTCTGCCACCGTATCAACTTGCTTCCACATCAAAATGTGAAATACCAAAGCCGCACTCTGGCATGTGTGGGTAGCAATACCCAGTTGTGGTAACTGTTCATACAACAATTGGGGAGCACGGCGATGAATCATGTGCAGTACCTGCCCCGCTTGCAATTGTTGCAGCTCTTTTAGAGCCAGTTCAAAAGGTTCGGGTGGCTCCAGTAGGCAAGTGTCTAATATCACTTCCCTATTCATTTTGATTATGCAGCCGCAATATTGTGAATCTGCGACAACACACTCGAGACATCCTCAGGACCTAACAGGGTATCACTCATAGCGTAGATAATGCCTTCTTCTTTCATGTTGTGCTGCTGCATCATGATAAGCAAAGTTTCAGTGACACTAAGAAACTCGTCTTCATCCGTTTCTGCTAGTGCCATCTCCATTTCGGCAAACAACGAACGCATTTGCTGGTGTTCGTAACGCATCACTTGTGTGGGGCCACCAGCCATGCCTGTGGCTTGTTCAAATGCTGGAAAAAGCACACTTTCTTCTATCGAAAAATGTTCCTCCATGGCCTTTAAAAATGCGCCTGTCTGCTGTTTGGCAAGCTCCCAGTCTTGTTCATCAACAGCACTTTCAGCGGCGGCAAAAATGGCATCGCAATGACGATGGTCGCCGCTCATATAATTGGCTATGGTGGTCATTTCATATCTCCAATTTAGTTTGGTTTGCAATCCATGAATTATGTATGTATGCCATACATACATTAATGTAGGTGCACCATACATAAATACCAAATCAAAGTATATAAGCCCTCCACCTAATGATAAGCAGAATTGCGCTAAGTCAATAACTGTGCAAATTTATTGGTGGAGGCAGTGGTATTGCTCGTGGGGCTGATTATTCGGCGGGTACTACAGCGGTGGCTTCAACTTCTAGTAATGCACCGACTTCAATTAGACCACTAACCTCTACTAAGGTCATAGCCGGAAAATGATTACCGATAACATTACGGTAAATACGTCCTAACTCCGCTTGCTGGGTCAAATATTTTTCTTTATCAACCACATACCAAGTCATGCGCACTAAGTGCTCAGGTTTAGCATTAGCTTGCGCCAAAATGGCCACGATATTTTCCAATATCTGCTGGCACTGTGGTAAGAACTCAAGTGATTCAAACACCTCATCAGCATTCCATCCAACCTGACCAGCTAGGTATATCTGTTGGCCCTGCACCATTACGCCATTGGAGTAACCTTTAGGTTTTTTCCAGCTTTCGGGGTTAAGTAGTTTCACTATTGTCTCCTAATTAAACACATTCTCAGCACAATAGAACAAGGTATATCTCGTCTTTTGTGCCATATTAAGCCAAGAGGCACCCCACCATTAAAGCATGCTAATAAGCTGCCTCCAAGAGCAAAAAGCTACATCAAGGTCATGGTGTATTAATCAAATTCTGGAATCAATTAACCAATGACAGACCAAAAAACGCCTTTATATGCTTGAGTGTCTGATCTATGGCATAGTCATCGATGTCTTTATGCACCACCATGCGACAGTTTTCATCAAAGGTTGATATCAGGATACCCTGCTGCGACAGATACTCACCCAGTCCTAGCATCTGTGAGGACTGTAAAAATAACATATTGGTCTGTACTCGCTGCAAATCCACCTGCAAGCCTGGCACAGCTTGCAGACCTTGGGCCAGCTCACCTGCTCGGCGATGATCGTCGGCTAGGCGGGCCACGTTATTGGCCAAAGCAAAACGGCCGGCCGCAGCCACGATGCCAATCTGACGCATGCCGCCACCGACCATTTTTCGCAACCGCCTAGCACGACCAATGAACGCCTCGGAACCAACTAATACTGAACCCAAGGGTAAGCCCAATCCCTTTGACAAGCATAAAGATACCGAATCAATCCCCGCTACCAGACGCGCCGAATCCATTCCTTGAGCGACAGCGGCATTGAGCAAACGAGCACCGTCCATATGAACACTTAACCCTGCTTGCTTAGCGGTAGCCACTAAAGCATCAATATTAGCTTGGTCCTGTATACAGCCAGATACCGTGTTCTCCAAACACAATAACTTGCTGACTGCATAGTGACTGTCATCAGGTTTTATGGCCGCTTGAACTTGCTCAGGAGTAATGGCACCAACTGCATCTGTAGCCAACACATGAATGGCAACGCTGCCCATTACTGAAGCGCCAAAAGCTTCATCGCTGGCAATATGGTATTGCTCTCCAATAATCAGTTCTTCACCGCGCTGACAATGGGCCATAACAGCAACTAAATTACTCATGGTGCCAGTGGGTAAA
>JAAERS010000407.1 GCA_024230095.1 Gammaproteobacteria bacterium
ACAGGGGAATCATGTCACTGCAGCGCTTGGCTGCCTGAATACCAGCGATACGTGCTACAGCTAGCACGTCACCTTTCTTATGAGATCCACTGGTGATTAATGCCAATGTTTCCGGCAACATGACAACAAAAGCCTCTGCTCGCGCCACTCGGGTTGATACCTCTTTTTCAGAAACATCCACCATATGGGCATGACCGGCACTATCAAGATGCGTAAGTTCCGCCATCTAATCTTCTTCCTGTAGTTCTTGTTGGCGCTTTAATGGGTTGGCATACATGGCAATAAATTGCTCACTTTGTACCTTATCGAGACCCGCCATGCGTGCTTCTAGCTTATGGGCAGCCTCATGTTTCTGACCCTGTTGCATGGCTAAAGCGGCGTAGTTGGTGTCTTGAACTTGGTAATTTTTAGTAATGCTAGCATCCAACCATGCTACTAGCTCCTCTGGAGTATTCACACCACCACTCAACGGCGCTCCAAAGGCAATGTGAACATTACCCTTACTACCCACTATACCCTTTACGATACTGGATATATCTTCAAACTCACCCTTGGTATAGCTTCCATTGGTGGCCAAAGCCGCCAATTCTTTCGCTTTCGCCTGATCACAGGGGTCAAACTGGTAAGCAATGGACACCGGCACAATATGCAAACTGTTCACATAATCTGTATACGCCTGCCCCGATTTCTTCTTACACATATAGAGCATTTTCATCACCGCTGGATCGGAGGCATCGATACCATCTTTGGCGCGTCCTTCGCGCTGCGCTATCCAAATGTTGTGACCAGTATGCACGGATTCATCTATATAACTGGACAGGTCCATATAGGCCTTCATGCGCTCGCGCACGCCCTTCGCTGAACGCTTTACCACAAAGCTCTTATTAAGCCGCATAATGTCACTAACATAAGGCTTTTTAAGCAGGTTATCACCTAAGGCTATGCGCACCGTTTCCAGGTTATTGGCAAACAGCCCCCAGCTCACCAAGGCGGGGTCCATAGCAATATCACGGTGGTTGGAAATGAATAGGTAAGCATTCTCCGATTGGAGATGCTCAACACCACTATAAGTCAGCTCATTAATGGTGGACTTGATCATGCGATGCATGTATTTTCCCACCACCATTTGCCAACTATGAATATCTGTA
>JAAERS010000408.1 GCA_024230095.1 Gammaproteobacteria bacterium
GCCGCCTGGTCTGCTTTACTCTTACCGCTAAACTGCTCACGGTTAGCGCCATCATGCGGCCACCAGTGTTCATCATAATCATACGGTAACTGCCTTAGTGTTTTTATCCACTCTGTTATTGCTATGTTACGGCCCACAAGAAAATCAATTACTACCGGGTTGCCATCATCACCGCGTTGTGTGAATACAATAGACGTCTGGTCGTTAATCCCGATATCCCAAAACGTTTGCACTCGTTTAAGCGGGTCATGCGGGTACTGCCCAAACCTGTCAGATTTTTGTAAGTCTCTAAGCTCTGCCGTATAGTAAGCGCCTTCCATGCCGCCCTCCCAACTACAGTAATACTCTTGCTGAATCTTTTCTTCTGCCATACCCATTTCACGCTCTTCTTCGATATGCTCTTGGCGTATGACCGGTGAACCGTCAGGGCGTTTAGTATCATCTATTGTTAAGGTCTGTGCAAACCATGTGTCCATTTTGTGTGCTGCATCGAATAGCTTTTTACCATGGTTGTTGCCACGTGGCGTATAAATGAAAAAAGCCCATCCGTCATTCTCATTCAGGATAGGTGATACGTAATCCCAGGCAAGTGGGTTAGCAATTGAATACTCACTAAATACAATGCCAATAGGGTTACTACCTACTAAGCTATCAAAGTTATCGCTACCA
>JAAERS010000409.1 GCA_024230095.1 Gammaproteobacteria bacterium
GGCTATATTTTGCCAGCAGCAAATATAGGATATTCAATTACCGGTGCTAGTCGATGGCCATAATGAAAAAAAACACATATTTAGCTGACATATATAGCCTTGAAGCGATGCCTTCTCTCATGTCGTTTTTTGACCAGTCCATGAGAGGCTGATAAACTGAATTTGATACAATTCAATCTACAGGTCAATACCATGGAACTCGATGAATCCCGCATATCCGACATTTTTCTAGGCACCAGAATACAAAACTCACGCCTAGCATTAGGCTACACTGAAGCACAATTAGCACGTCGCATAGGGGTAAAAAAGACCACCCTAATCAACTGGGAAAGTGGCAAGACAGCACCACGTGCAAACCGATTAGCCGAAATGGCAGGTATACTCAATGTACCCCTAATGTGGTTAATTGCCGGGGCTGAGTCACCCTCTGAAGCATCATTAGAACCCAATAACAATGAAACCCTAGCCTTAGAGCAAAAGCTCGATACTGCTGACCAGTTAATCAACCAACTGTCGGCACTTGTTGCTGATCTGCGCGGTCACACTCGTCGAGTGCAACGGGAAATCGACGATATCTATTAAGTTATCGCATCCGTTTATAAACCTTGACTGACAATGACATGCATACCAGAAACACTAACAAGGTTTCTTTGTTCAGTTACCCCAATTTTCTCCAAGGGCGTGGCCATGATAAGCAACGGTAAAACAGGCTGCCTGTTCAATGCTTGCTAGTTCTGCGCAATATGAAAGCAGATAAAAGTAGGGCTATAAAGGCGCTTGCCTATCAGGCGCCTATGTATAGGGTTTCCATGATCATTTAGCACATTATCAGGGTGCCCAAAAATATAAACCCAACTATCTGCTTCATCAGTTAGGGAGGGAACATGGATTTGCCCCAGACGGCAAGTTAGTAACGGCCCAACCCAATTTCGCCTTTAACAGGGTTACCTACGCCGACAAAAATCGGTTGGAGAGTGGGCACTGTAAGTAATTACCCACAATTAATCGTCGTATTCCAAAGCGTCTTCCAACCTATCATCTCCCCAAAATATTTCCTTACCTTTGGTAAACGATGGCACCCCAAAAATGCCCATATCCAGAGCTGCAGCGGTATTCTCACGATAGCGTTGCCTAACATCGTTGGCCGAGATTAGTGCCATGACTTCGTCGTAGTCTTGGTGCAAAACATCCATGCAATAACGTAAATTGGTCTCACTACCGGCCTCATGACCATGCAAAAACCAGGACGTATACGTGGTTTTAAAATACGCCAGATAGCAATCACGGTCATTCATAACTATGCCTACTTTATTGGCGATATCCAAATGGTCAATGGGATAAGGTGCCGGCACAATAGGCACAGCAATGCCATAACGTGCCGCGCGCCGTTCAATGTCTCGCCACATATAATTGACCTTTGATGGTCTTGAGGGTAGGAAAGGAAAATTACCTATTTCCTTCATCACATGACGAATACTAAATGGCCTAATAGTCAAGGCCACATCGTACTGCTGTAACACCGATTGTATGCGCATGGCCGTCAAATAACTGTACGTACTGCCTATTGATAACCACGCGGTCAATTGATTTTGCCTCATGCCTACTAACCTCCAAGTAGGCATACCACCGCAATGGTAGCCGTTGCCATAAAGCCAACTAAAAATGCACCAGTGCGAACAAAGGGAATGGCAAATAAGTAAGCCACAACATGAACGACACGAGCCCAAAAATAGACCATGGATGCGGTTGCTATAAGGGCATTTTCTATACCCGCCGCGGAAGCTAACAACACGGCTGCTGCAAATGCTACCAAGTTCTCTGTGGAGTTGGCATGGGCTAATATAAGCCGAGTGGCCCAAGCCGATTGGGCAGTAGGGTTAACTGGGTAGGATAGCGCAGCAATTATGCCCCTTGTCATGGCACGGTCCAAAATATAAGGCACCCACATGAAAGCATGCAACAATATAGCCCATGTTAAATAATAATGTTCTGTACTCATAGATGACTCCTTGGTTGTTATGGCCTATGCACCGATTGTCAGCACGCCATGTTATTGTTATTTTAGAATCAAACCTCAAAGTGTCTAGTACAGATTTTGTACTCTATCTATGGCGCTTTTTAAACAATGGAAGTTGGAGTAGCTATGTCAAATACTAGTTATTTCCAATTCTGTCCCATCGCCATGGCCGCAGAGCGGCTTGAACCACGTTGGGCATTGTTAGTGCATAGAGAACTCTGCCTGTAGCCCAATCCACACCCCAAACACTTTCCGCTGCCTTAGCAGTGGTACAATTTGTACTGACAGATACTGTTGAAAAGCATAGACACACACAATAAGGCTAGCACCGTATGACCGTGATCCCCATCAACTAAATATAGGTTTTTTGATAAAATGCGTTAATTTCGTTATATTATTTGTGACTTCAGGGTCTAGTTTCCAGATTATATTGACATGACATAGCTGATGCTATCAAATGCCATTTAAACATCCAATTGAAACAGGTGTTTGAGATTAACTAAAAAAATAAGGTAACGACAATGCGTTCAATAATAAGTACTTCTGCACTGGCTGCCCTACTGGCATCTGGCGCTGTGCAAGCCGGTGGCCTGGACCGTTCTGGTCAGGATACTTCCATTATTCTTAAAGAAGGGGGACTTTTTGAAGTCACCTCGGTCAGTGTTAAGCCAACCGTGTCTGGCACCAATGCCAATTTAGGCGCTGGCACCAGTGCTACTGGCGATGTGGCCCCTGACTACAGCATGACCACAATGGCCTTACGCGCCGACATCAATGATTCTATGGCCGTAGCCTTTATTCAAGACAACCCCTATGGGGCAGACGTAAGTTGGACCAATGGCGGTTTAATAAATACGGCAGGAACTGTTGAATCAGATGCTACTACACTTCTCCTAAGCTATAATGTGAATGATGCTATGACAGTATATGGAGGCCTTAAGAATCAGTCCGTTAATGTCAGTGCCACTGTGCCTGCAGCAGTTTATACATTGACGGGCAGTAAATCCTCAGCTTCTGGTTATGTGATGGGAGCGGCATTTGAAAAGCCAGAAATTGCTATGCGAGTGGCCCTCACTTACCACACAAAAATCAAGCATAGTATGGCGATTGCCGAAACGGTTGGCGGGGCTGCCGTGCCAGCTTCGTCTATGAGTTTTTCTACACCTTCAGCCTTCAATCTTGATTTTCAGACTGGCATTGCCGCCAACACCTTGTTATTCGGCAGTATTCGTAAAGCGAATTGGACGCAAACGATTGTTAAGCCGACCAACTACCCCTTGGTCACTTTATTAGATTATGATAACGACACTACCGTTTATAGTATTGGATTGGGGCGCAAACTCAATGATCAATGGTCTGTTGCGGCCACCTACGGCTGGGAAAAGGCGTCTGGCGGAGATGGTGGTCCATTTAGTCCAACTGATGGCAATAGCAACTATGGCCTTGGGGCTACGTATACCGCTGATCAGTTAAGCGTCACTGTAGGTGCTCGCAAGGTGAGCTTCGGCGACCAATCTGCAGTGAAA